>DASTZZ010000004.1 GCA_035764005.1 Terriglobales bacterium | reverse complement strand
GACCCGGCCAGAACGCTCCGGGCAACGAATTCGCGAACCAGATCGAACCCGGTCGAGGTGAATATGTCTGGACTATCGCCGATGATCATGTTGCTCATCCTGTGGGGCGGAATCACCCTGGTTTTGGTGGTTCTTCTCATTTACCGCAGCACGCTCAGCATGCATGAAGACGATCAGCTCTTCTTAAGCGAAGGCGAGACGCAGCTCGCTCAAGAGCAGCTCGAACTACAGAGGAGAATGCACAAGCTGCAGCCGATTGTGCGCGCCTGCGGCGCATTGTCCATCGCGCTGCTGGTGGTGCTGGCAGGATACGGTATTTACGACATGTACCGAAGTTTCTGAGGCTCTGACCAACAAAACTCATCCAAGAAGTGCTTCGGGACTAGTACGTCTATTTGTGGCTGGACCCCGAGTGCAGCTCTCCTCAATCGTCAGCTGCTGAATCCGTGTGGCAACGGGCGATGCGCTCCACCTTTCTTACTTAGCAGTATCTGCGCATCCTGATATCCCGGAGGAGAGGTTTATGCAACGAATTCTTACGCTACTCGCAGCTTGTCTTGTGAGCGCTGCGATGGCATTTGGACAGGCGACTGCAACCGACCAGGCGCCCGCGAGCGGAACTCAACCCAATAGCAACACCGTAAACGCGACCCCGAACAGCAACGGCACATCCCCGTCAGCACAACGCGGAGCTGCGGGCCGCACGGCATCAACGCCAAACCAGGCACTGCCTGGGAATTCCAATCCCGCGAACGCGGCGACCAAAGAGGGCAATGCCAACGCACAGGGTGTAAACCCAAATCAGAACGCCAGCCCAGCAGTCGGCAATCCTGGTGACAACAGCGACAACAATGGCATGGCCAAGGATGATACGGGCAACAATACTGCCAAGGGCCGCTCGAATACGATTACCAATCCGGGAACCGCAGGCACAACGCAGTGGTTCTGGATCGCGCTTGGAATCATTGTTGGACTGTTCCTTATCGGAATTCTCGTGAGCCGCACGCGCGCTCGCGGCAATATCGATAGAACGGATCCTGCGCTTCGAGCAACCGACACTCACGCACGCGATCAGCAGAAGCGGGACGAGCGTATCCGCAGAGTTGGATAAGGCTTAAACGGTCACGACCGCGAGCGGGAGGGAGATTTCAATTTGAAATCCTCCTCCTTTCAGGTTGCCGGCTCGGATCTTGCCATTGTGGAGTTTGATCGAACGCTCTGCAATGGCGAGGCCTAGACCGACGCCGCCTGTCCTCCGCTCGCGCGAAGTGTCGACGCGATAGAAAGGTTTGAACAGATTATCGAGTTCTGACTCAGGAACTCCAGGACCGTGGTCCTGCACGACAATCTTCACTTCGTTGCCCTCGCATTTCGTACTGATCCTTACCGACGTCCCCGGCTCGGTGTAGCGAATCGCATTCCGCACCACGTTTTCGAACGCACTGCGCAATAGCTCCTGATTGCCCTCGACAGAGCATTCCTGCATGCGCTCGAGCGCAATCGAGCAGCCTCGCGATTGTGCTTCGATCTCGACATCGGCCGCGATCTCGGCCAACAAGTCCGGAAGCTGGACCATGCTCGTCTGCGGCATCGATTCGCCAGCCTCAAGACGCGATAATGTGAGTAGCATTCCCACGAGACCACTCAGGCGCTCGGCCTCGCGTTCGATGCGATCCAAAGTGGGCGATAGATCGTTGTGCGTTTCACCACGCGCGAGATCGAGAGCCAGCTTGAGACGTGTTAGCGGCGAACGCAATTCGTGCGAGACATCGCTGATCAGCCGCTGCTGCGCTCCGATGAGCAGTTCGAGCCGTTCCGCCATGTAGTCGAAGTCTTTAACAAGCTGCCCAACTTCGTCGAGCTGACGCGAACCTTTGCCCGCGCGGGCTTTGAGGTCACCTGCGGCGATCCGTTGCGCCGCAGCTCGCAAACGCGTAATCGGCCGCGTCAGGTAGCGGGCCAGCAGAGCGCAAATCAGACCGGAAATGATGATGGCGAGGCTGAGTCGTTTCAAAATGGGACCACGCCCGAGCGGCGGCTCGATGCGCCGTAATTCAAAAACCGCGAAATAGCTTGCCAATTTGCCTTCCAGCAAGCCGGTGATGCCGAAGCGTTGTTTGTCGATGGTCCTGAAATCTACGGCGCCCGGCTGTGGAAAGGGCGCAAGATTCATTTTGCGGTGGCGAGAATCGCAGAGCACGTCACCGTTTGCATTGAGCAGATCGAGAGGCATGCGTCCGGGCTCGACCGAGCGTTGACCTGCGAGGAGCGCGGGACATCCGCCGCTCTCATAGGCGTGAATCAAAAGCTCAGCATTAGAAAGGATTGCAGGGCTGAGGCCGCGGTGGATCGCGGCGCGAAGCTGGTCTTCAGTTGGCCGCTGTGTGGTGGCAATGAAAACTCCGAAGATCAGTACCGTGCAAAGCCAGAACGAGGCGAAGATCTTGAAAAACAGGCTGCGCATATTACCGGAGCTGCTTCTCCTTTACCGGAACTCTGGCCATGGAAACATACATATACCCGGTATTGCGAATAGTCTTGATGCGCTCGCGGCCATTGGGCAAATTCCCCAGCTTCTTGCGTAGCTTGCTGATGTGTACGTCAATGCTGCGATCGAATGGGCTCAACTCGCGTCCCAAAACGGTCGAGGCAATATCATCGCGGCTCACTACATTGCCGGCAGACCTCAGCAGCATTTCGAGTAAGTTAAATTCAACCGTCGTTACCTCAAGAACTTTGCCATTCAGCGTGATGGTGCGCGTTCCAGGATCCAGTTCGACATCGCCGACGTTGACCGGATGCTTGGGTGAATTCGTCGTGCGGGCGTTGCGACGTCCAACGGCGCGGATGCGCGCCAAGAGCTCACGAGCGTTGAAGGGCTTCGGCAGATAATCGTCCGCACCTATCTCGAGTCCGACAATCCGATCAAGCTCGTCTCCGCGCGCAGTCAATAGCAGGACGGGAACTTCAGATGTCGTCCGCAATTCGCGCAGCAAATCGAAGCCGTTCATGCCGGGAAGCATGACGTCGAGCACGATCAAATCGTAGTTGCCGGTGCGCGCTCGTTCCAGACCGCGTGTGCCGTGTTGAACGCTCTCCACTTCGAATGCTTCTTTGCGGAGATACTCCGACAGCATTTCACAGAGCTCGGCGTCATCATCGATGATGAGAATTTTTTCCAGCATGTTGGCCTGTGAGAATTGTGTCATGTTTCTTTTTGGCAGCCGGAAGAGTTTACCTTTCTTTACATCGAAGTGGCACGTTTTAAGCTTCATTCCCGCGGAAAAGGCGTCTTATAGACAGCACGGAAGCGGCATCCACATGCCGACTCCGGCTGGGCAATGCCGAGGATGAGCTCTAACGCTTCGTAGTGTCTCTCCTGGTCGTCCTCGGCGACGTGAGCGGAGATGAATGCCTGATCATCTCCGCTCGTTTTTATTCCAACCCTGCGCGGAGGTGCCGGTTGCATCCTGGCATTTTGGAACGACTCGCTAATGCCCTCTTCTGGCTGCAGCTATGTTGGGTCATCGCCGGCTTCCTCCTGATGATTTACCTCGCTGTGAAAGTAATGCCCGCATCCGGGGAGCCAAAACGTTCCCGAATTGGGCCACCTGCAAGCCTTCCCTCGAAACCGGACCTTGTTGTTTTGGGTGGATACCGGTTCGAAGTGACACAAGACGCATCCAGCACGCGTCCCAAAGTCATCGAACTTCATCCCGATCGCCTCGACCGCAGCCGCCGCGTCAGGTAATCTCGCGCCAGCGCGCAACATTTTTCGCCAAGAATGTGTCTCAGTGGTAAATGGCCGTGTGCGCCGCGACGGCGCTGAATCGCGCTATTCTGATTCGAGTTCGGAGGTTATGTGAGAAAACTTGCATTGCTGTTCCTGTGCTCATGCTTTGCCCTCGCCGTTTCCGCCCACGCGCAACAATTCGATGCCCAGTTTGGAATCAGCGGCATACATTCACAATCGGCTTCGAATTTCGATATCACCGATTTCAGCCATGCGCCTCAATCCCTCAGCGGCGGCGTGTATCCGAGCTTTGGCGCCGATTTCACACTCGTCCATAATCTTGGCGTCGGCGGAAACGTCTCCTGGAGAGCGTCAAAGAGCCTGTATCAGGGCATTTTGGACTATCGTCCGATTTTCTGGGACATAAATGCCGTCTACGCGCGCAAGGTGACACGAGTAGGTTTCGCGCTCGAGGCAGGAATTGGCGGCCAGAGCACGCGCTTTTACCAGGACAGCTGCGTGAGCATCAATCCGACGACAGGACAGTGTCAAAACTTTGTCAGCAGCAATCACTTTCTTACTCATCTCGGCGGAGCGCTACGCTTGTACGCGACTCACTCTGTCTACATCGCTCCCGAGATCCACTACTACTACGTTAAAAACAACGTCGAGTTCACATCTCCCAATGTGGTTCGTTATAGCTTGGCTCTCGGGTACACGTTCGGGAAGTAGATCTGCGTACAACAAAGAACAGAACCGCCGCCGGTAGGCGGTGGGCCGGAGATGGCCGGATGGCCAGCTCCGGACTCACCATCCGGCATTCAGTCTGGAGAAACGCCGCCGCAAACCGCGGTTTCTCCACCGGCTACCGCCGGCGATTCTGTTCCTGCCGCGCCGCGGACGACGAAGCTTCCCAGGCGTTAGCACAAAAATCGAACAAATCTTTCTCCTCCCGGAATGGAACCTCACAACATTTTTTCGCGTATTCACTAACGACAGCGGCCCCAGGCCGTCTATAGATGCGAGAGGAGATACGGAAATGTTCGACGCAAAGTACAACTCTTTGATCGACAACACGCTGTTCCGGATTGGGATCAATTGCGCGCTCTTCCTGGTATGGGTCGGTGTGGCATACGGAACACTGGCGGTGCGGTAGGTTTGTAACGTGGCAACAAGGTAGTAGTTGGGCTTCAGCAGTAGACTTACTACCGTTTTCATAAACCGGTCTCAGTTGCGCTTCTGACGGGACCGGAGGCGGCTAAACGGCCGCCAGTTATCGACGCCCTCTATCTGGTGACGGAATGTCAGGCGAAGGCAGGGCGTCTCCGCGAGACTAGGCCTTGGTCGCGAACTCGGCCTTGCTCTCGGCGGATGAAGCGGATGTAGAAGCGGCGCCGTAGCGAGTCTCAACGTATTCATCCAGAATATGGATGAACTCCTTCACGATGTGATCGCCGCGCAGCGTAGTCATCAATCTTCCATCGACAAAAACCGGCGCTTTGGGTTCTTCGAACGTTCCTGGCAATGAAATGCCAATGTTGGCATGCTTTGATTCACCGGGTCCGTTCACAACGCAGCCCATCACTGCAAGTTTCATCTCTTCGACGCCGGGGTACTTCTGCTTCCATGCCGGCATGCTCGCGCGCAGATAGCTTTGGATCTGCTCCGCCATTTCCTGGAAGAACGTCGAGGTAGTACGTCCGCATCCTGGACATGCCGTCACCTGCGGAGCAAAACTGCGAATCCCGAGTGACTGCAAAATCTGCTGGGCGACGAGCACTTCTTCCGTGCGATCTCCGCCGGGAGCCGGGGTGAGCGAGACACGGATGGTGTCGCCGATGCCTTGCATCAAGAGGGGAGCCAGTGCGGCAGAGCTTGCAACGATACCCTTCATTCCCATTCCGGCTTCGGTCAATCCGAGATGCAGAGCATAGGAGCAGCGCGACGCCACACCGCGATACACGTCATGCAGGTCCTGTACGCCACTAACTTTTGCGCTGATGATGATCTGATCGGCACGCAGCCCGTATTTCTCAGCCATGGCTGCGGAATTCAACGCGCTGACGACCATCGCTTCCATGGTTACGTCGCGCGCATCAAGCGGATCAGGACTCCGTGAGTTTTCGTCCATCATGCGCGTCAGCAGTTGCTGATCGAGCGATCCCCAGTTCACTCCGATGCGCACTGGCTTTTGGTTCTCGACGGCAACTTCGACCATCGTGCGAAAGTTCTCGTCATCTTTTTTGCCGATGCTGACGTTGCCGGGATTGATGCGGTACTTCGCCAAACTGCGCGCGCAGGCAGGATATTTCTTGAGGAGAAGATGCCCGTTGTAGTGGAAGTCGCCGATCACGGGTACGTGAACCCCGATGCGATCGAGCCCCTCGACGATGTGCGGCACAGCTTGCGCCGCAGCGTCGTTGTTCACGGTCACGCGGACCAATTCGGAACCGGCGCGAGCCAAAGCAGCAACCTGCTTAATCGTGCCCTGAACATCAGCCGTATCGGTGTTGGTCATCGACTGCACGACAACAGGGGCATCCCCGCCCACGCGCACGTTGCCGATCAGGACCGCCGGAGTCTTCCTGCGCTGAATCTGTGACATGGAAACTTAAGTTTAGCAAACCTGGACAGATCTCCGATTGGTGAAGAGGGTCACGCGCCAAGACAAATGAAGTCGCGTAAACCGGTAAATCTAATGCCAGCGCCATAACTCGCGCTGCGTTTTTCATGCAGTTCTTAAGAATGCGTACTAAATCTAATCCTGAGCAGTCCCGCGTTTTGTGCGGGACGATCGAGAGTAGCCCACCATGCAGCGCAGCGCAATGGTGGGATAACAATCATCCCGATTTGGAGTCCGGCTTTCAGCCGGACGATTGAGACTCCGGTGCTATTCATACCGCCTCAGAATTTCAAGCTGTAGCAAACACGGCATCGCCCTTCCGGCATGGTGATCGTGTTTTGTTGAGATTCGGAATTTTCAATCGTCCGGCCAGAGGCCGGACTCCATGGCTTCCTGCATCGCAACCCACCACTCCGCTTCGCTCCGTGGTGGGCTACCTTCGTGCGTCCCGCGTTGGGCGGGACTGACGACGCTGCTGATGCGACCTATCCTACTTTGCGGCGCGGCTGTTCGCTCTCACGATCTACGTTCACATCACCTTGACGGTCGATCTTCAGCTCTTCGTGCTTCACATCTCCGCCAACGCGCTGAGTCTGCTGTATCTGACGCTTGCCGACGTTGACTTCCTCGCGCACCACAGGCTGTTTCTCGAGGCGCACGCGGTCTTCTTCGAGATTGACCGTAACTTCTTTGCCAGGCTCGAAGCTTCCCGTTCTGGCTTGCTGGGCATTTACCGGATGGCGCTCGATGACCACTTCTTCTCGCGTGACGGGCACCTCGACCTGCTGATGTTCGGTGACTACGTTTTTCTTCAGAGTCACCGAGCCACGATGGACGCGGTCCTTATACACACGCAGCATTTCGCCAAGCAGTTGAATGTGCTGAGTGCCTTGATCGCCGCGAACAGCGCCGTCGCTGGCCTGTGTGGCCGCGCCTTTCGAGATATCTTCAGCCCCGAGGTTATGAAGGATGGAATCCGCCTCTCGCGAGCGAGCTCCGGCATTTACGGTAACGAGAATGCCGCCGCGGTACAGCGAATTGCGATAGAAGTTTGCGTCTGCGTCTCGCAATCCCATGTGCTCGAGCACGTCGAGATCGTTTCCGCTGTCGTACTCCTGGCGCTCGTCTGACGAAAACAGAGAACGGATTTTCTGCGTGACTCCACTGCGGGTGTCAGCTTTGCCGTCGGAGGCAATGGCGACTCCGATGTCCTTCTTGGAAAATCCCGCGGCGGTCAGAGCATCGATGGCACGCTCTGCCTGAGGTTCGCTGCGAAACAAGCCGGCGGCCGTACTGCCGGGGATGATGTTGGATTGCTGGTTCGATGGGTTTACTTCACGAGCCATACGGAAAGAACTCCTTTGCATGTAGTTTGGGTGTTGACGGCCAGAGTTTGAGCTTTTTCAGGAATAGTCGATGTGATGCGGCGCGCGGCGGAGGCTATGTCCGGTTTCACTGCCTTTCGTGAGCACAACCGCAATTGAGAGAGAGACCGCGTCTCTCGTGTTCGTTGCATCTCACTTGCTACGCACGCAAGCTCACACCTCATACCAAGGAGTCGCTATGAGTGGCGACGAACTTCGCGCAAGCATCCTGCACAGCTTTGAGGCAATTCTCTCGACGCTGAGACACTGGTTCGAGGCAATCTCCTCGCGCTTCTCACATCCCGAGCACGATCGCGAGTACATTCGCACCGTTCCTGGTTCAACAGTTGTAAGCGAGACCGATCAGCAGCACGTCCTCGATCTCTTCGGCGAGAGCATTCGCGTGGACAAGGAGCGAGTAGAACAAGGCGATCTCCTGATCAGAAAAGAAGTGATTACGGAAACTCAGATGATCGCTGTTCCAGTCACGCGCGAGGAACTCGTGGTCGAACGCCGATCGAAAGACGGAAGAACGCTCGAGGTTCTCCGAGGTAAGCAGGCCATCAGAATTCCGGTGAGCGAAGAACGAGTGATCGTCAGCAAACAGACAGTGCTCCATGAGCAGGTGAAAGTCTCACGGCGTCGTATTGACGAGAAGAAAGTCATTTCCGTGCCGGTGAATCACGAAGAAGTAAGCGTTCGACGAGAGGGCGACGCGCCCATCAACAAAGAAGCAGCGTGAAGCGACGAAGTAAATATGGATTGCGTCAATCCGGAACTATCGGAAACCCACGAAGTCCCGCCGAACGGCGGGACGCATGAAGGTAGCCCACCATGCAGCGAAGCGGAATGGTGGGTTGAGGTGCAAGGAATCGACGGAGTCCGGCTTCCAGCCGGACGATTGAGAATTGGTACAATGCCGCTCGTTTTTGCACATCTCAAATGGCCCACACATTTAGCTGCCTCTATTTCCACGTCGTTTTTTCAACCAAATTTCGCAAACCTCTAATCCCCGATGATGTAAAGCCGCGCTTGTGGAGCTACATGGGCGGCATTGCCCGCGAAAATGGCTTTCGTGCGCTTGCCGTTGGCGGCATGGCAGAACACGCGCATCTGTTGCTGTCGCTGAAACCAGCGATGCCGGTTGCTACGGCTATCAAGATCGTCAAAGCAGGATCGAGCGGCTGGATGAGCGATCTCTTGCGCGCGGATTTCAAATGGCAGGAGGGCTATGCGGCGTTTACCGTCAGCTTGTCGCTCTTGGATTCGGTCAAACACTACATCGCCAATCAAGAGCGGCATCATCGGAAGATGGATTTCGCAACTGAATGGAGGCTGTTGCTGGAAAAACACGGCATCGTGCTTCCGGCGCGGTGACTAGTTGGGTGGGAATTGTCAATCGTCCGGCTGGAAGCCGCACTCCAAATCGTGACGATTGTTGTCCCACCATTCCGCTTCGCTCATGGTGGGCTACTCTCAGTCGTCCCGCACAAAACGCGGGACTCCACGGGTTGAACACGATCGAGTCCACAATGCAACGAAAGGAACCTTTCGGTTCAGAGAGAATGATCGATTTCGGAAAGAGTCCCGCACAACGGCGGGACGCACGAATGTAGCCCACCATGCAGCGAAGCGCAATGGTGGGTTGCGATGAAAGAATGCAGTGGAGTCCGGCCTCTGGCCGGACGATTGAAAATCTCGGCAGCAGCAAACCACGAGCACCGCGGCGGAAACATGAAGCCGTGTTTTCGCACATCTGTAAATCTCAGGCCGAGGCATAACACCAATTCTCAATCGTCCGGCTGAAAGCCGGACTCGACCGCCTCTTTTCACCGCAACCCACCATTGCACTTCGCTGCATGGTGGGCTACATTCATGCGTCCCGCCATTCGGCGGGACTTCTGTCGTGGCTCCGCGACTTCGCGCCCGCTAATTTCTAATCGCCGGTCTCTGAGATGGCGGGGCATGAGCCAACCGCAATTGAAGACCAATCAGATAGGAGCGCCCCGGCATGGGAACTCCTTGGATCTCTTCATATCCGGTGTTCGTCACGTTGCTGATCTGCGCGTACGGCTGCGCCCAATGAAAGTCACGGGTGAGCGCCACCTCGACGAGAGGATACGGATCGGTGTGGTAGCGCTGCGTCATACCCGCACGCAGACGAAAAGCGATCGCGTGCGGCAATGATCCCAGCCAATTGGCGGTCACCTGGTTTACCGGATAGTTGAAGACATACTGAGACTGCAGTCCGCCGAGGCTCTGCTGAGCTCCGTACAACCCGGTGTACGCCAGCGCCAGAGACTGCGAGTTGGCCAGTCGCGCACGAATCACTCCTTCGAAACCTGTGAACGTGATGTCCTCAATGTTGACTGCCTGCCAAATGGATGCCGAATTGGGACGCACGTAATCGATTACATCGTGCTCGCGGCGCTGAAATGCCGTTGCGCTGCCTGCCCAGCGCGAGCCGGAGGTCCATTCCACTCCGCCTTCGATTCCCACCGCGGTTTCGGGACGCAGGCTCGGATTTCCAACGTTCGCTGGATCGTGATAGTACAGGTCCGTGTAGGACGGTAAACGGAAGGCGCGGCTGATCGAGCCCTTCAGTCTCAAATTGGAACTGATAGCAAAGCCGCTGGTCAGCTCAGGAGTGAACTGCGTGAGCGATCCGCTGAAGAATTCTTCGCGCACACCGCCGGAAACCGACCAGCGGCGCAACGCACGTGCATCGAAGTCCACGTAACCTGCGCCGCGAGTGCGCGAATGATTGCCGAGGTTGTTGCTGTCGATCGCATCTTCGAAAACCTCGGTGCCGTAATACAGGCGATTGTTCTCGCTGATTTTGTAGTGGGCGCGAATCGCTCCCTGCCAGCTCTGGGTGATGTGATTGTTCTCGTACACTTCGGGATGATCGCGCAGCAGGATGAACTCATCCGTGTGCCGGCGATACGCAAACACAAGCTGCGTAGAAGATGCGATCTGCTGTGAAGCCGCAAGAAACCATCCTTTCGTGCGCTCCCACGAGTTGAAGTTGCCGTAGAACTGATTGGCCCCGAATGGTCGATCGCTCAGTCCGAGCAGAAGATCGCCATTCCCTAAGGCCGATTTGAATCGCGTTTCCGAAGAGGCAGCGAAGTTGCGGTAGTCGCGATCGGGCATGAAGCCGGAAGAGAAATCTCGCGTGAACGCAAGCTGCTCCGACCAGTTGCTGCCGAGCAGCGCTGCCGATCCATTCTGGGAATTGCTGCCGTAGTTCCCTGCCGCTGCGCCGACGCGCACCTCACTCCGGATTGGCGGAGCCGTGATGAAATTCACGGCGCCTCCAACCGCGTCGGCTCCGTACAGCGTCGAACCGCTGCCGTGCAGCACTTCGATTCTTTCCACCGATTCAAATGGAATTGGAAGATCCAGGTTGTGGTGTCCGGATTGGGCATCGTTCACACGAATGCCGTCCACAAGTACAAGTGTTTGGCCAAACGAACTGCCGCGAATGGAGAGATCCGCCTGTGTTCCCGGCGCACGCTGCTGCAGATCAATGGAAGGATCCAGTCGGAGCGCATCGGCCCAGTTGCGGAAAAGCAGCGGGGATTCGCCTGTGTCGATTACGTCAACAGTGCGATCCGATGCCTGCAGCGGCGCAGGCTCGTACGTGCCGGTTACGATGACTGTTTCCTGCTGCGCCTGTGGCTTTGCTGCTGGGTCAGTGTCTTGCTGTGCAAAGCTTGCGCCTGCACAGAGTATGAGAGCAAACAACGTTCTTCTTGCTTTCACGCTGGTGGACTTTCGTAGGTGATCGGGATTACTCGGACATGTACTCCAAGAACACTGTCATCCCTCTCAGCGCCGCGATGGAGCGTAGGTCTTCAACTACCTCAACCGCGCTGAGGGGGATCTGCTTTTGCCTGGCAAAGAACAACAGATCCCCGCGAGCGCAAAACAAACTTTTTCAAGTCGCTGCAGCATCGCGGCGCTCGCAGGGATGACAGTATCTGAAAAATTCGGCGTGCTGTGTGGACTTCAGACCTCAACGACTTCACAACCTCAACAAAGAGATCGCGTTCTACGCCGCCCCGGTCGCAGCCGGCATCTGCACACGCGCCGCTTCGTTTCCAATCACCTGAGCCGCAAAGCGTTCCATCTCTTCGTACTGCGGGCTGAACTGCAGGAGCAGGAGATCGACTCCAGCGTCCTCGAATTCCGCAACGCGTTCGCGTACCTGCTCCGGAGTCCCTACCAGACCTGAACGCAAGCCTCGATTTGAGACCGAATAGTCTTCGAGCGAGACCCGTTGTTCGAGTTGCGTATTGGCCAGCCACTGCTGGTAGTTGCCGTAGCCGGCGGCGCTCTGCTTTACGTCGGTGATGCGAGCCAGCTCGCGCTGGGCTTCGGCTTCGCTGTCGCGAACGATGGCATAGCCCGCCACTCCGTACTTCATCGGGCCGAGTCCGAACTTCTCGCGGCGCTGCGCGAGATCTCTCACTTTCTCCCGAATGCGGTCCGGCGGATCGCCATGCATTACGTAGGCATCGCACTTCGAGGCGATCAGGTTCTTCGCCGCTTCCGACTCTCCTCCGGCATAGATCGTGGGACGAGGCTTGGCCACAGGTTTCGGCTGCACCACGGTGTCCTGAACGGAATAGTATTTCCCGGAATAGGAAAAATGATCCTGCTTCCAGGCGGAGTCAACGATGTCTAGCCATTCTGATGTACGGGCATAGCGATCGTCGTGCTGCTCAAAGTGCACGCCGAATTTGCGAGCCTCCTCGGCCCACCAGGACGAAACAACGTTCAGTGAAACGCGCCCGTTGCTGATGTGGTCGATGTTCGCGGCCTGCTTGGCCAGCAATGCTGGAAGATGGAACGTCGGGCGGACTGCGACCATCAGCTCCAGTTCCTTCGTTACTGCGGCCAACGCTGCAGCCGTGGACCAGGCATCGAGCGCCGGAGCATCGACACCCTTGATGTCATTGAGATTGAGTTCGGCGATCAGCGTGAGGCCGTAGCCGATCTGCTCACTGCGCCGCGCGAGGCGGCTCACGTAGTCCCATGTGGGCTGCATGCCTTCGTTCTCCACGTTGCGCAGCCATCCGCCGAAAACTGGAAGCCAATATCCGTATCGCATTACGCTGCTGCCTCCTTCTTGAGCGACTCCTGCGCCTCGTGTTCCAGATAATCCACGAGCTTCACAAACGGATCGAAGCCGATCACGCGCGGGCCGTCGGAAACGAAGTTTGAAAGCGCGTTCACGTCGTAGTAGTAGCGCTGGCCATCGCGATCGTCGATCACGTACTCGATGCCGCCAACGTCAATTCCGGCGGCCTGCATGATGCGCTCCACGTCTTCGATCACCTGCTGCGGCGGTGTGTAGCCTTCGACACGCAGTCCGGCTTTGGGCGCTTCCACTGCGCACGTGGCGAGATTTAGTTCCACGCCCGTAGTGGTCTTGCAGATGTCCGCTGGGCAGAGATCGAAAGTTTCGCCGGTGATGTACACGTTAATCGCGTACAGATACTTACCGCCGACTACTTCCACGCGGGTTATATGACCGTCGCGCGCGGGAATGAATTCCTGGATAAGAGCCGTGCTGTCGAGACCAAGGGAGAGCTGCCCGTTTCGCGCGGCCTGTGCCAGAGCCTCGGGAACGTCAAAGCGAACGATTCCCTTACCGCTGCCTCCCACGTTCGGCTTAAGGATTACAGGAAAGCGAAATCCCTCGGCTGCCGCCGGAGCCTCTTCTGCATGATTAATGACTCGGGCACGCGGGAAGGGCAGCGCGAGCGAGTGCAGCAACGAGAGTTGCGAAGCCTTGGAAATCTCATAGCGAAATCCGCGAGAGCCGTTGATGACGCGGGTGCCCAGCCGCTCCAAATGTTCGAGGTAGCTGACCGTATAGTGGATTCCGTGTCCGTGTCCGCGCGTGTACGCCGACGGGCTCATGCGGTTGAAAACCAGCGAGTAGCGGCGATTGCCATTCGGCTGGATGTCGAAATGGTGGTGCGTCGCGTCGACGCGCTCGTACGGCGTCCCTCGGCGGTCCAATTCGGCGAATAGCCGATCAAACCAGTGTGGATGTTCGTAGTAAATGGCGATTGGGCGTTTTAAAGCGGTCATTCCATCCTCAAATGCTAATCGTGCAACCGAGCAAGGCTTCAGGCGGGCAGATCATACAAACCCGTGCATCTCATCCTTACCGGATGGGACGTTCCAGCTCAATCGGACCAGAAAAGATCAAAGCCGCTCATTGTTTAAGCGGCTCTTCCACCTCGTTCAATCTTAATCTCAACCATTGATCAATTGCCGCTAATCTCAGCATGCAAGCACACGGCCGGCGTTACCACTAATTTACTCCGTCGAGCACGGATAGACCGATCTGAGCGAGTTTCATTATGGGACGAAAGAATCGCTGCTAAATCCCTGATCTTTTTGCGGTTGCCGCCGCATGGCACACTAAATCCGTTAGATTCCTTGGCTTACGATGCAAATAGTGCGAATCGCTGTTAAATCCCTGCGCTCAGTCGAAACTCGCGGATTTTGGGCAGAATTCGTGGTATTAGTTCGTCGGAACGGAAAAATCACTGTATATATCGCTGTTTTTTATACAAAGCGAAAGCAAAGAGACGGATTTGGCGGTAAGTAAACACTTGGACTCCCGAAGCTACGGTACGGCTGCGTAGGCGAACCCTTACTGCAACCTCGGCAATCCGAATCGCTCGCGAATAAGACGGTCGCTGCTGCTAGAGGTGCAACGAATTACCGCTATAAAGAAAACTTCTGAGCCCAGTCTTAGCACTTGACGGATTGCCGCATCTCAGGTGGAATGTACAACTTATGACGAAGGCTGATCTGATCGAAGAAGTTGCCCGTATAACCGACGTCACTCGCCGCGACAGCGAAGTGATCGTTGAAACCATCTTCGACAGCATCGTCCATTCCCTGCGCGCGGGCGACAAGATCGAGATTCGGGGATTCGGCAGCTTTCGCACCCGCCAGCGCAACTCGCGCATAGGGCGCAATCCTAAGACTGGCGACCGCGTCGATGTGCCGGCAAAGAAGATTCCTTTCTTCAAGCCCAGCAAGGAGTTAAAAGATTTGGTCAACGCTCCGGCTGGAACAGCCAGCGCCGGATCGGCAGCCGCCCCTTCTGCAGGAACCGGCCCAATTTCCGGATAATCCCGCACAGCACTCTGTGACCTCTCTGTACCCTCCGTGACCTTCGTGTTCGCTCTTGCTTTTAGCTGAGGACGCCAATCACGCCCATCATCCGTCCCGTGTAGCCAGCCTCGGCACGATGTGAGAACAGCAGATCCGTACGGCAGGACGTACACTCCTCCGCCGCCCAGATGTGACCTGCGGGAACACCAGCATCGACAAGCTGACGCCGGTTTGCCTCGACTAAATCCAGATGAATCTGCGGCCCGATATTGCTGTGTCCGGGAGCTCTCGCGGTGAGGAATAAGAGAGGATACTTCTCTTTGATTGGATCGCGATCATAAACCTCGGAAAACAACTCCTTCGAATAAGCAAACTGCGATGTGAATTCGTCGATGACTTCGTCCCCGACCGCATAGCAGCAAGCGTGAATGCACGGCCCAATCGCGGCGTAAAGATTCTCGGGATCGCATCCAAACACCGCTCTCATGCTCCCGACTCCGCGCTCGACAATCCGCTTCACCGTGCCGCGCCAGCCCGCATGAAAAGCTCCAACCGCTCTACGCTGCGCGTCGGCCACCAAAACCGGCACGCAATCGGCCACCTGGATTGCAAGGAGCACGTCACTATGGCTGCTGATGATGCCATCGCCCCTGAGGGCCGATTTGGGAATCGAATCTTTGCTCTTGAGAATGCGGACCAACCCGGAATGAATTTGCCGCAACGTGACGAGCGGAGGAAAGGAGCGCTCGCGACCGGTTACGGCTTGGAGGAAAGCGCGGCGATTACGCTCCACGGACTCACGCTTATCTGATGCCGTAAAGCCAAGATTAAGCTGAGCGCCACCGTAGGCGTCGGAAACACCGCCAAGGCGTGTGCTGAACCCGTGACAAATGCCCTCAAGAGCACTCAGATTGGCAGCTCGGAGAATTTCTAGCTGGCTGGCAGCAATATTACGCTTCGTGCGGGCGGAGGAAGGCACCCGCTAGTCTAATTGTTGACCGATTTTTCTGAGAAGTGTGAATCGAAGTCCGTGAGAGGATTCTGTATTGCTTCCTCTCTCTTGGTGCAAGAGGGAATCGCGTGAAGAGATCCACATCCCCAAAGACACTCAAAGATCTTCGAATTGATCCAGATAAGATCAGGCAGGCAAGGCGGCTGCTATGGGCTAAAACGGTTTGTGAGACTATCGACCGCGCTCTCGATTTTGCAATTCGCGAACTGGAACGAAATCGCGCAGCAAACAAGGCTCACGCTCGATTCTTACAATCTGGAATTCAGATCAGGGATGTTTTCGGCACGCTAGAGGATTGAACACAAATCTGCCGCCTTGCCGCCGTCATAATAGCCGGGTACGATTGGCGCTCGACTCTCCACGATGACACTGAACTCATCTCTACTTAAAAGCACTGTAGTATCCGCACTCGGCGGTCTGCTCTTCGGATTCGATACCGCTGTCATTTCCGGCACGACGCGCGGACTTACTGAGCAATATCACCTCTCCCCGGACTCACTTGGCGTAACTGTCGCCGCGGCGCTCGTTGGCACTTTGATCGGCGCTGCGCTTGCGGCCTTTCCCGGCGATCGCTACGGACGTCGCGACAGCCTCCGTGTAATGGCCGTGCTCTATTTCATCTCGGCGCTGGGCTGCGCCTTTGCGTGGAACTGGTCCTCGCTGGTCGCCTTCCGATTCATCGGCGGGTTGGGAATTGGCGGATCCTCGGTCCTCGGCCCGATGTACATCGCGGAGATCTCGCCTGCCGCTTGGCGCGGACGTCTGGTAGGGTTCTTTCAGTTCAATATCGTTCTGGGAATCCTGCTGGCTTATCTTTCAAATTATCTGATCGGATTGGCGAGCTTTGGATCGACGGAATGGCGATGGGAGCTCGGCGTCTCTGCCATTCCTGCATTCCTCTTTTTCGTGATGTTGTTCGGCATCCCTCGTAGTCCTAGGTGGCTGGCTGATGTCGGACGCGTCGATGAAGCCAGAAAATCGTTGCAAACCATCGGCGAAGAAAATTACGAGCACCGGCTGCGTGAGATCGTCGATTCCATTGCCGAAGCAAAACAACTGGGCAAAGAAGCGCTGTTTCGGCGGCGATACGCGCTGCCGATTTTCTTGGCGATTTCGATTGCAGCCTTCAATCAGCTCTCCGGCATCAACGCGATTCTTTATTACCTGAACGACATCTTTGCGCGCGCGGGTTTCGGGAAAGTGTCCGGTGATCTTCAGGCGGTCGCCATCGGCGCAACCAATCTCGTATTCACCGTAATTGCGATGTCCGTAATCGACAAAGTCGGCCGCAAGAAATTGCTGCTGATTGGAGCCGTGGGCACGGCTCTCTGCCTGGCGGGCGTCTCGGCGATCTTCGCAGCTCATAAGCACGAAAACCTGCTGGTTTGGCTGCTCATCGGCTACATTGCCTTCTTTGCAGCCTCGCAAGGGGCGGTGATCTGGGTCTATCTCGGAGAAGTTTTTCCCAATCTGGTACGCGCCAAAGGACAGAGCCTGGGCAGCTTCACCCATTGGGTGATGAACGCGCTCATCTCCGGCATCTTCCCCCACATGGCTGCGCATTCCGGAGCATATCCGTTCATGTTCTTCTGCTTCATGATGATCGTGCAGTTCTTCGTGGTGCTGTTGATCTATCCGGAGACGAAAGGCATCACGCTGGAAGACATGCAGAAGCGAATGGAAAGTTCGAAGGGAATCGCACATCCTTGAGCTGTAAACGTAGCCAACGTGGAGCCGGGCGCCCTCGCCCGGGTGTTTGGTAGTTGGCCCGACTCGTCGATCCAACTAGACATTCTCTACACGCCAGGAGACACCCGGGCGGGGGCGCCCGGCTCCACGTTCGGAGAATGGCTATGTTTCAGCCGGGAGACCAGAGTCCACCAAAGCCGCGTGTTATATTTTTTCTTCTGCCATGTACGACGATTTCACAGCTATCGATCGCTGGTCAGGCGAGCCGATTCATTGCATGTATCAGGCGGTAATCGTTGCCATTGCCACCCGCCACGCCGACGCGATCGACATCAAGTTCCTCGCTGGCGGCCGCTCGGTGTGGATTTCCCTCCCGCATCTCGCCTGGGTCAAGTACAAAGAGCAAACCGGCAAAGCGATTACCGATCCACTCGCGATCCAGATCGCCGGCCACTATCTCAAGAACGCGATTGAAACCGGCTACGACAATGGGCGGGAAATGTACACGCTCTCTCTGGACGAAACCCTAGACCATCTGAATGCCGTTCTGTCTGAGTTCAAAAACACTCGCCTGATCCCGATGATGCCGCGGGTGGAAGCGTGACGAAGCTACTAGCCGGGAGCTACTAGCTGCTAGCTTGTTTCTTCACATCCCGGCTGTGGTGTCTTCTCAACTACTAGGAAATGAGCGAACCCGTTTCCCGCACCACACAAAGCTAGCGGCTAGGAGCTAGCAGCTAGTAGCTTAGAACCCATGAAGCTCGTCTTCTGCGGCACGCCGCAATTTGCGGTTCCCACTCTGGAAGCTTTGATCGAGAACCACCAGATCGCTCTGGTGGTTACTCAGCCTGATCGGCCGCAAGGACGAGGACTCGAGCTCGCGCCTTCTCCGGTGAAGCAAACAGCTGAAAAGCACGGACTCCCAATGGGGCAGCCCGACAAAATCAAGAACAACGCTGACTTTCGCGCATTGCTGGAGAGCATTGCAGCCGATGCAATTATTGTCGTGGGCTATGGGCGAATTATTCCACCTTGGATGTTGGCGCTGCCCAAATACGGAAACATCAATCTGCACGGATCGCTGTTGCCGAAATATCGCGGCGCAGCGCCGATTCAGTGGGCCATCGCGAATGGCGAACGCGTAAGCGGCGCGACGACCATGCTGTTGAACGAGGGTCTTGATACCGGCGACATCCTCCTACAGCGCGAACTTCCGATCGAGCCTGAGGATACGGCAATTACCTACGGACGGCGCCTCGCTGAGATCGGCGCTGACTTGATGAGAGAAACACTACTCGGCCTCGAGAAACGCACGCTTACTCCACGCCCGCAAGATCACAGCCAGGCGTCTCTGGCTCCGATTTTGAAGAAAGAAGATGGAAAAGCAGACTTCACGGTTTCCGCCGAGGTGATTTACAACCGGCTGCGCGGCTTCCAGCCTTGGCCAGGATGCTTCACCAGCCTTCGCGGCAAGAAGCTCACGATTGCTGCGGCAAAACCAATTCGGGAATTGCAAAATCTTTCTCCCGGCGAAATGTTAGCCGAAGGCGATCGAATGCTGATCGGTTGCCGCGAGAGTGCGCTTGAGCTGCTCGAAGTACAGCCGGAAGGAAAGCGCAAGATGTCGGTCGGCGATTTTGTCCGCGGTTATCGACCGCAGGAAAGAGAAAAGCTCGGATCGTGATGCGCAAATCCTTGCGCTATCTGCCGATCCGTAGGCGAATCTGAGTGTCTGCGGTCACACGAGCGCCTGGAGCGGGACTCTGACTCACGATCTTTCCTGAGTTGGGAACTCTCACTGGAGCCGTCGGCATGCTTACAGCCGGGACTTCGTCTGCGGTGGCCGGAACTGCAGGAATCACTGAGACCTGCGCCGGCGCCAATCCGGCGTTCGCGATCTTCTGTTTGGCGAGGGATAAATCCCGTCCGACGAAGTCGGGCATTACGAACGAGGGTTTTGCCGGCGGTTCGGCGATTAGCACGTTCACTTTCGGCTCTGCGACTTCCGTGGCATCCGGTGGAGGTGATTGCGCGATAATTTCGCCGGGTGGAGCTGTCGTGGACGCAACGGGCGAGATCGTTCCCAGTTCAAGACCGCGTTGATGCAGGTTCAACGTTGCCGCCAGCTCAGTTTGGCCTTTCAGATCGGGAATCGTTACGCGCTGCGGTCCGAGGCTCTCGGCCACGCGAATTCGCCATCCTCGCCGCACTCGACTTCCCGGTGCGGGAAATTGCGAGATCACTTCCCCTTCGCCCACAGACGGGCTGTAAAACCTGTCTTCGACTGAAACGATGAGCCCACTGCTATTGGCGGCTGCCTCTGCTCGCACCATCGACATATTCCGCAGATCGGGGACGCGCACTTCCCTGCCGTGAATCGCAAGCCGCATAGCTGCTAGGGCGGAGAACAGCGCAATCAGCAAGAGCAGCAGCGATTGCGTGAGTAGCTTTAAGAAACGCAGCATCTCAGCTTATTGACCAATAGCTAAGGAATATCAAGCAGCTCTTCATCTGGCCAGAGTGGGAACAGCCTTGGTTATTGCCGTCTGAGCTTTCATCACAACCGGTACATGCAATGATTTGCCAGGAAAGCTCTCCTGTGGACGTTCTCCAATCGGAGTTCGCATGAACTCTTCCCAGATTGGAAGAGCCGCGAGCGAGCCGGTTTCGCCTTCTCCGAGAGATTTCTTTTCATCAAAGCCTACCCATACTCCGCATGTAATCGACGGGGAGAAGCCGATGAACCAGGCGTCGGTATAGTCATTGGTGGTGCCGGTCTTGCCCCCGAGCGGGTGTTTCAACCTTGCGCCGGCAGCAGCTGCCGTTCCATGCCGCATCACGGTTTGCAGCATGCTGGTCATGGTGCGAGCCGTATCCACGCTGATCACGTCTTTTACCTCTGGATAGTTCTCCTCTAGCGTGTGGCCCTCGTAATCGACGACCTTGCGAATGAAGCGCGGCATTGCGCGGACGCCGTCGTTGGGAAATGTGGTGTAAGCCGAAACCTGCTCTTCCAGTGTGACTTCCGCCGCTCCAAGGGCAACAGGCAGGTACGGTTCTATTCTGGAACTGATACCAAAGCGGCGAACATACGAGATCACCTCGGGCATTCCGACCTGCGCTGCGAGTTTCACTGCAGGAATATTGCGCGATTCTGCCAGTGCATGACGCAGCGTGATTTCGCCTTCGAATCTGTTGTCGTAGTTGTGAGGAGACCACGGTCCGGAAGCAGCCGAGAAGCTGGCGGGCGCGTCAAGAATCGTGTCATCGGGCTTGGCCCCGCGGTCGATCGCTGCCGTGTAGACGTACGGCTTAAACGAAGACCCAACCTGACGTAAAGCCTGGGTTGCACGATCAAACTTCGACTCGTCAAAATCCCTGCCGCCAACCAGCGCTTTTACATCGCCGGTCGAATTGTCGATGGCAATCAGCGCGCCCTCGATTCCCGATTCCTCTTCGAGCGCGAGCCGCAATGGAGGCGATCCCAATTCGGGCTTTGCCGGCGGAGTTTCGAGCGCGCGCACATAGACGATGTCGCCGGGCTTGAAAAGTCTGGCGGGATCTTTGGTTTTCGTCCACGCAAGGTCCTGTGCCGTCAATCGACCGAGATAATGGCCGAGCTTCACCAAAAAGAATCCAGGAGCTTTTGCAACCACCACTCCATGGACATAGCTACCGGCCTCTATCGGCTGGTCCCAATCTGGGTTTGTATAGTTCGAGACTGTTTGTCCCAAATCGAAAACGCTGCCATGCCCAGTCTTCCAGCCGTGGCGATGTTCGTATGCGGCGAGTCCGTCCAGCACGGCGCGATTTGCGGCCTTCTGATAATCGAGGTCGAGCGATGTGTACACGCGCAATCCGCCCTCGTGCACCTCTTCTGTACCGTATTTTGCTTCGAGATACCGCCGGACTTCTTCGACAAAATTCGGCGCGATCGTACCCGGAGCATTCTGGATGTGCAGACGAACGGGAGCAGCCTTTGCTTTCGCAGCCTCGGCGGCGGTGATCTTGCCATCTTCCAGCAGCGAGTTAATTACGATGTTCCGCCGGTGGAGCGCACGCTCCGGATTGCGCAGCGGAGAATAGATGTTCGGCCCTTTGGGAATGCCGGCGAGCAGCGCCGCTTCGTCCAGCGTCAGATCTTTCGCATGCTTCCCGAAATAGAACTCCGCGCCGGCCTCGAATCCATACACGCCATGTCCCAGGAATATCTGGTTGGCGTACATGGTAAAGATCTGCTGCTTTGTGAAGCGGCGCTCGATTTGGACCGCCAACATGGCTTCTTGAATCTTGCGGCCGAGGTTCTTGTCGGCGGAGAGAAAAAGATTGCGCGAGAGCTGCATAGTGAGCGTCGACGCTCCCTGCACGCGCCCGCCGGAGCGGAAGTCGCGGTAGGCTGCGCCGAGCACTCGCCAGAGGTCCACGCCCCAGTGGCGCTCGAAGTCTTTGTCTTCGATCGAAATCACGGCCTCGCGCAGAACTTTGGGAATGTCGTTATACGTGACGATCACGCGCCGCTGCAGCGCAAATGAGCCAATCTCGCGGCCCTTGTCGTCGTAGAGTACCGTTGTGGCACTCGGATGATAACGCTCGAGTTGATCGATTTGAGGAAGATCGGTGGTGTAGACGAGAAACAATCCAGCAAAAGTCCCCACCATCGCCGCAATCACGGCCATGAACAGGAATCCGACCCCGCCAGACTTAACCACCGTTGTAAGGGCAGATTCCCGGCTGGTCGCGAGATTGATTTCAATCTTCATCCGCTACGCTGATTCAAAGTTGCTGAGCTGTTCTGCTTATTATCGCCGGATAGCGAGGAAACGCAGTACAAAAATGGGCCAGAAAAGAAATGCGCCGGAAGGTCTCCGGCGCACGATGGTTGTAGAACTCGAATGTTTTGCTTAGCTGCGCGTCTTCAGCAACTCGACGGCTTTGCGAAGCTGATCATCATCCTTAGGCTGCTTCGGCTTCTCCTGTGCCGCTGGCGTAACGTCTTCATCGTCGATCGAAAGATCGTCGAGGCTGCTCGCAACCAGAACGTTTGGAGTGATGCCCGCATGCTGCGGATCCGGATCCTCGATCACCTTCCCGCTCGGCGTGTAGTACTTGGCGACAGAGAGGATCAGTGCTGAGCCATCTGGAATGTCGATCACCTTCTGCACCGAACCGCTGCCGAAGGTCTTGTCCCCGACTACATCGCCGCGGTTGTTATCAAGAATTGCGCCGGCAACGATCTCTCCCGGACCCGCGGTCCCGCGGTTCACGAGAACCACAAGCGGCAGGTTCGTAACTGCCTTCTGTGGATCAGCGGTGAAGGTCTGCTTGGGATATTTTTGTCCTTGCAGATAAGTGATCACGCCGTGATTGAGGAACAGATTCGCAACCGCCACGGCCTCGTTCACATCACCGTCGGAAACATTGCGCAGATCGAGGATGAGCTTCTTCGCGCCCTTCTTCTGCTCGTCGCGAATCTTCGCCGCGATCTCCTGCGCCTTGCCCTTGGTTAGCGTTACTGGCGTGATATCCGCAATTCCGTCTTCCACCGTTTTGTCGGTCGTAACCGGAATCACGACGTTGTCGCGCGTGACCGTAATCTTCTGCGGCTCAGCCTTACCCGGACGCACAATAGCGAAGTTGATGTTCGATCCCTGCTTGCCCGAAACCTCTTCCTCGATGGTCGCTAGGGACATCTCGTGCGTGCTCTTGCCTTCGATAGCCTCGATGATGTCTCCTGGCTGCACCCCTGCCTTGTCCGCCGGGCCACCGGGAATTACCGAAACAACGTCCGCATAGCCGAAACGCTTCGAAATAGTCGCGCCGATGTTCGCGCGTCCTTCATTCTGGTGCGTCTTATAGAACTTGTACTCGTCAGCATTCAGATAACTGGAATCCGCGTCGAGCGACTCGAGCAGTCCATGCAGAGCACCGCTGGTGACAGCGGAAAAGTTTGGCTCTTCCACGTACTCAGTACGAATCCGGGAAAGCACTTCGCTGTAAACGCCCAGCTGGCGGTAAGCTCCGTCGTTGCTGGAGGCATGAACACCAAGTCCACCGAGCACGACGACGAGAACAATGAAAAACGACAGGGAAAGAACACCAATCTTGAGCTGCTTCGACATTTAACCTTCTTGCAAACCGAACTTCAGCGGCTCGCACTGTTCATTATAGCTTTGGATGCTCCCGGATTTGAGCAGGTCTCTTCTGCTTTTTTGCTACGGGAGCTAGCAGCAGCAGCTGAGCAAGGCTCAGAAGGCGCAACCGTAGAGCGTTCGCAAGTGCCTGATTACAAGTAGGTTACCCAGGCACAAGGTTCGCAACTTTAACAGCGTCCTATTCTGTCCACCTGGTCCACGCAGTCCGCCCCGTCCACCCCGTCCACCTTCACGCTCTTCCCCCGCCAGCTTGCGATTCCCGCCAACAGCCCCAAACCGCCCCGCATCTTTCCCTAGGAACACAATCAGGACAATTATGAAAGAGACCAGACCTTCACAATGGAAGTTCGGCGGACTCACGCCGCTTAGCCTGGGTAAGCAGGTTGGAAAGAGCGTCTCAGAAGACGACCTCTCAGGACAATCAGCAGAGCTGGCCTACTACTTCTTTCTCGCCCTCTTTCCGCTGCTGATCTTCCTTATCTCCGTCCTCGGCTATTTCGCCGCGGCAGGCACGCAAATTCGTACCGATCTTATGGCAAATCTCGCCCGCGCGGTGCCATCCTCGGCCAGCGAATTGGTTCAGAAAACGTTGAATGAAGTAATCAAAGCTCGGGGAAGCGGAAAAGTAATCATTGGCGCGCTGGCTGCGCTCTGGTCGGCATCGAGCGGCATGAGCGCGGTCATTGACACCCTCAACCGCGCTTATCACGTAAAAGAAACACGTTCGTACGTCCGTCAGAAGTTGACGTCGATCGGGCTGACCATCGCTTCTTCGGCTCTGGTTATCTTCGCCATCGTGCTCGTGACGTATGGCGGCAAGCTGGCAGACGTGGTTGCCGCTCACGTAGGAATCGGCGTCGCGCTGGTGTATCTCTGGAAAATCGTGCAATGGCCGGTCTTGCTCGGAGCCATGCTGCTGGCCTTCGCCCTTGTGTACTATTTTGGGCCGAACCTGGAAGAGCCACACTGGACATGGATCTCGCCAGGTGCGGGCGCAGGTTTGGTCATCTGGTTGGCAGCGTCATTCGCGGTGCGCGTGTACCTGCACTTCTTCAACTCCTACAGCAACACCTACGGCTCTCTAGCGGGAGTCGCGATTCTGATGCTCTGGCTCTATGTCTCCGGATTCGCTCTCCTCCTGGGCGGAGAGGTGAACTCGGCAATCGCGCACGCCGAGATTGAAAAAGCCAAGCAGGAGGAACGAGACAAACAGCGAGCCCAGGAATTTCAGAAAGACTTGCAGGCTGCGTAAAACAAATAGCCTGCAATTACCAGGCTCGTTCCGCGCGAAGTTGCTCGAAAGCTGCTATTTCGGCGTCGTGTTTGAGGGTGAGGCCGATTTCGTCGAGTCCTTCGAGCAGGCAAGTGCGCCGGAAATCGTCGATATCGAACTTGGCTGAGAACCCCTGGTCATCCTTTACGATTTTGTCGACTAGCGAGACATGGAGTTTGTATCCCGGCGTGCGCTTTGCGCGCTGCAGCAGGTCGTCGACCTGAGCCTCCGACAACTTGACGAGCAGAATGCCGTTGTTACCGGCGTTGGTATGGAAGATATCCGCAAACGTAGGCGCGATCACCACCCGAAAACCGTAGTCGAGCAGAGCCCATGCAGCATGCTCGCGTGAAGAACCGCAACCGAAGTTCTTCTCCGCAACCAGAATCGACGCGCCTGAATACTCGGGCTTGTTCAGGAGAAAGTCGGGCTGAGGTTTGCCTTCAGGCGTGTAGCGCCAGTCGTAAAAGAGAAACTCGCCGTAGCCTGTCCGCTCGATCCGTTTCAGGAATTGCTTAGGGATGATTTGATCGGTATCGACGTTGCTGCGGTCGAGTGGAGCTACGACTCCGGTGTGTTCCCGAAATGGTTTCATGCCGACTGCGCCTCCTTGAACTGCCACTTGCGGACGTCAGTAAAGTGTCCGGTGATCGCCGCTGCCGCAGCCATCTGTGGACTGACGAGATGGGTGCGGCCTCCGCGTCCCTGGCGTCCTTCGAAGTTTCGATTGCTGGTGGAAGCACAGCGTTCGCCCGGCTTGAGGATGTCCGGATTCATGCCAAGGCACATCGAGCAGCCGGACTCTCGCCAGTCGAAGCCGGCAGCGCGGAAGATGCGGTCGAGCCCTTCCGCTTCGGCGGCGCGCTTTACCTGTTGCGACCCCGGAACGACCATGGCTTGCACGCGGGGATGCACACGATATCCGCGCGCATATTCGGCTGCAATGCGGAGGTCTTCGATACGAGCGTTCGTGCATGAGCCGATAAAAACGCGATCGACCGCAATGTCCTGCATTGCTGTGCCCGGCTTCAGATCCATGTATTCGAGTGCCCGAGCTGTCGCCGCACGATCAGCTTCCGATTGCGCGGCGTTCGGGTCGGGAACGCGTCCTGTGATGGGAGCGACCATTCCCGGATTGGTCCCCCACGTCACGTAAGGCTCCAGTGTCGCGGCGTCGATAGTGACCGTTCGATCAAACGGCGCGCCCTCATCTGTGCGCAACGTTTGCCAATGCTCGACGGCCCTGTCGAAGTTCTTTGGAGCGAATCGGCGTCCACGCACGTAGTTGAAAGTGGTCTCGTCGGGAGCGATCATGCCGGCGCGCGCACCAGCCTCAATGCTCATGTTGCAGATCGTCATGCGGCCTTCCATCGAGAGCGCGCGGATCGCGGAGCCACGGTATTCGATCACGTACCCAGTCGCGCCGTCCGAGCCGATGCGTCCGATGATGCCGAGAACGATGTCTTTCGCAGTCGCACCCAGCGGCAACTCGCCGTCAACAACGATCTGCATCGTCTTTGGCTTCTTCTGCCAAAGACACTGCGTAGCCATGACGTGCTCGACTTCAGAGGTCCCAATTCCGAAAGCCAGCGCCCCGAATGCGCCGTGAGTGCTGGTATGGCTATCGCCGCAGACGATCGTCATGCCCGGCTGCGTGAGTCCCAATTCCGGGCCGATCACGTGAACAATCCCCTGCTCTGCCGCGTCGATATCGAAGAAACGAACGCCGAAATCGCGGCAATTGCGCCGCAGCGTTTCGATCTGCTGCGCAGCGATCGGATCGGCGATGACAGCTCGGTTCGCTGTCGTGGGAACGTTGTGATCGACTGTGGCCACTGTCAGTTCCGGGCGGCGCAAACGGAGTCCATTCAATCGCAGTCCTTCAAAAGCCTGCGGCGAGGTGACTTCGTGCACGAGATGCAGGTCAATGTAGAGCAGAGCGCGTCCGTCATCGTTCTGCCGAACGACGTGCCGCTCCCAAAGTTTTTCAAATAAAGTTTTGGGCATTGTTGTCGACTAGTGAATAACCACCGTTGCGTTTCTCTGGACACTGTCATCCCTCAGGCCGCAGCGAAGCTCAAAGGGCTCTGAGAAATTCAGCTTTGCGGCCCTGGGGGACCTGCTGTGCGCCCATGCAGTGGAAACAGCAGATCCCCCCCCCGCCGCAAAGCAGGTTTTCCTGGCTTCCGCACAAGACGCGGCGGCGCGAGGGATGACAGTTTAAAAGGCTTCCTGCCCCTCGAAAGGTCGCTCTTGCACCCTATACCGCGTGATACGCCTGACGCCGAATCACCGCCCCTGCAAGCGCCTCTTCCACCAGGCTTCCCATTTCGGTCGTCGAGACCTGCTGCTCAGTTGGCGCACGATGAATGTCTGACGTGCGATATCCCTGTTCCAGAACGGAACGAATCGCCAGTTCGACCTCCTCTGCCTCGCGGTGCATAGCAAAGGTATGACGCAGCATCATCGCGACCGACGCAATTGCGCCAAGCGGATTCGCAATGTTCTTTCCAGCAATGTCGGGAGCGGAACCATGTACTGGCTCATACAGATTCACCGCCCCGCCAACACTGGCCGAGGGGAGCATCCCAAGCGAGCCCGTAATGGCGGCGGCTTCGTCTGAAAGAATGTCGCCGAACAAATTTTCTGTAAGCACTACATCAAATCGCCGCGGATTCGAGACCAGATGCATTGCAAATGCATCGACATACACGTGTTCAAGTGAGACTTCCGGATACGCCTCCGCAACGCGAGTGACCACGCTCCGCCAAAGCTGGGACGTTTCCAATACGTTGGCCTTATCCACCGATGTCAATTTGAAGCAGCGTTGCTTTGCCAGCTCGAAAGAAACACGTGCGACACGTTCGATCTCCGCCTCGCTGTAGCGCATGGTATTCCATGCCGAGCGCGCACCAGATGCATCACAACCGCGCGGCTCACCAAAATAGAGGCCGCCGAGAAGTTCGCGGACAAACAGTACGTTCGCTCCGGCAACAATCGTTGGGCGAAGAGGAGAGCACTCGGTCAAAGCGTTATACGCAATGGCCGGACGTAGATTGGCAAAGCCGCCAAGCCCGATGCGCAACTGCAGCAATCCTGCCTCGGGACGACGGTCCTGTGGAAGCTTGTCCCACTTCGAACCGCCTACAGCGCCGAGTAGCACGGCGTCGCTGTCGAGACATTCATCGAGTGTCGTTTTGGGAAGTGGAAAGCCGGTTGCGTCGATCGCGGCACCGCCAATCGGATACTCCTGGGTCTGGAGTTCAAAGCCGCCGATATCTGCCAACGTACGCAGCAGCTTGACGGCTACCTGCATAACTTCAGGACCGATTCCATCTCCCGGCAAAACTGCGACTTTCAATCTCATTCGTCCCGTGTTCCTCTCTTACACTGCCTGAGCTGCCTGACCTGCGGATACATTGGCGCGCATAGATCTACGATCCGCGGGCAGCAACGCAAGTAGATCCTGGTCATAAACGCTCTTCTTGCGGTCTGCCAGCTCGATGAAGCGAAGGTATGTTTCCTGCAATTCGGCCGAGCTGAGCTCATATCCCAATTCGGAATAACGTGCTTTGAGCGCGTGCCGTCCCGAGTGTTTGCCAAGAACCAGCTTGGTTCCCGGAGCGCCGACTGATTCCGGCGTCATGATTTCGTAGCAGAGTGGGTTGGAAAGAACACCGTGCTGATGAATGCCGGCCGCGTGCGCAAAGGCATTCTCTCCCACAATGGGCTTGTTAGGCTGCGGTCCGAAGCTGATCGTCCGCGCAAGCTGCTGGCTGGCTGCATAGAGCAGCCTGGTATTGATCGCGGTCTCATACGGCATACGATCGGAGCGAACGCGCATTGCCATCACGACTTCTTCCAGCGCCGCGTTGCCTGCGCGCTCGCCAATGCCGTTGATTGTGCACTCCACCTGCCGCGCGCCGCCGTCGATTCCCGCAATGGTATTCGCGACCGCCAGCCCTAGATCGTCATGGCAGTGCACGGAGAGTACGGCTTTATCCATGCTGCTGACCTTGGTTCGGAGACTCGCGATCAGCGCTCCGTACTCTGCAGGCAGCGTGTAGCCGACCGTATCGGGAATGTTGATGGTCGTCGCTCCGCATTCAATCGCCGTTTCGATGACTTCGCATAGAAAGTCGAATTCCGAACGTGTCGCGTCCTCGGGCGAGAACTCGACCTCATCCACCAGAGTCCTGGCCAAAGACACGCCCTCGCGCGCCTGCTTCACGCATTCTTCACGCGAGATCTTCAGCTTGTACTCGAGATGGATGTCGGAGGTAGCAAGGAACAGATGGATGCGGCTGCGCTCGGAATCCTGTAGAGCTTCGCCCGCACGCTCCACGTCTTCTTTCTTGCAACGGGCTAGCGCGGCGATCGTGGGTCGACGAATCTCGCGCGCGATCAGTTGCACGGCGGAAAAGTCGCCATCGGAGGCGATTGGGAATCCGGCTTCGAGGATGTCCACACCGAGAGCATCGAGTGTCTGTGCCATCCGCAACTTCTCGGGGATGTTCATGCTGCATCCAGGGGATTGCTCGCCGTCGCGCAACGTCGTGTCGAAGATCGTGATTCGTTCCATAGGCCTTCCTCAGGTCGGGTTTCGTACAGCCAACCCACTGTTCTACGACTCGGATAATTATAATCCAAGCTTATAATTTTTATGGAATCATAATGCTGAATGGTAGTATTTGAGAAGCTTATGGGAATATAAGCATTCGGCAATCAGCGGTCAGCAATCAGCAACACCGACAAATGGTCTTGCCGATCGCTTTAAACGTACCCGCGCCGAAACTGTAGGGAATCAGAAATGGGCAACATACAGACAATCGCCAATGCTGAGTGCTGACTGCTGAATGCTGACTGCCGCACCCCATGGACCTCTTCCAACTCCAAACCTTCATTGCCGTCGTTCAGGAAGGCAGCTTTTCGCGCGCCGCGCACAAGCTGAACCGCAGCCAGCCGGCGATCAGCCAGACCATTCGTAAGCTCGAAGAGGAATTGGGTGAGGCGCTGCTCGATCGCTCGTCGCGCGACGGCACGCTTACGGATGCCGGACAAGTCGTATTCGAGTACGCGCAGAAACTCGTCAATTTGCGCTTGGAGGCTCAGGGAGCACTCACCGAACTCCGAGAGCTGAATCGAGGCCGCCTTAGTATCGCGGCGAACGAGTTCACGTGCCTATATCTCCTCCCGGTTCTGGATGAATTTCGGCGGTTATATCCAACCATCAAGATCGCTGTCCAGCGTTCGCTCGCGAGCCGGATTCCCGACGAATTGCTCAACCACAACGCTGAGCTTGGTGTGGTCTCATTCAGGCCCAATTCGCCGGATTTGCAATCGATCTCGGTCTATTCCGACCAGCTTACGTTCATTGTTCACCGCAAGCATCCGCTCGCAGGTCAGGAGCGAGTAAAGATCCAGCAGCTAGGAGCCGAAGTCTTCATCGCCCACAACGTACAGTCTCCATATCGGCTCAAGGTCATCGACGCGTTCCGCAAATCGAAGACGCCGCTCAACATGAATGTCGAGCTGCCGACGATTGAATCGATCAAGAAATTTGTGGCGATGGGAAATGGAGTCGCGCTTCTGCCGCGCATTTCTGTTGAGGAAGATCTTGGAACGAAGCTTGTCAACGTTCCCGTTCCGGAACTGCAGTTCGAGCGCAAGCTGCGTATCGTCTATCGCAAGCGCTCGCAGCTTTCGCATGCCGCGAAGGCCTTCCTGCGAGTGGCGCAGTCATTCGCGCACTCGCGTGAGGACTACATGTACGCGGTGGAGCGCTAGTCAATCTGATACAGTTCTTCAAACCAAAGGAGAGCACTCATGTCATTAATCAACGGAGATAAGGCTCGCGATAACCGACGCCGCAAGAAACTCGTGAAGATGCGCGAGAAGCGCGAGGCGCTAAAGGCAAAATTGGCTGGCACCCAGAAAAAGAAATAAGGATTTCGGCGAGGCAGCTATTCCCATGCGAGAGATTGATGAGGCAGAAGCTGCAACGAGGTTCTCGGCGATTCTGGATGACGTTTGCCAAGGCGAGGAGATACTGATTACTCGCAATAGCAAATCAATCGCGCGGCTGGTGCCCACTATTCGAAAGGCGCAGACGAGTAATGCTGAGGAAGCGATGGTACGCATTCGAAAGCGAGCCGAGGCACTGAAACTCGGCCCGTTTGACTGGGAGAAGTGGAAATCGGAGCGCGACGTCGGCCGTAGATGATCAAGCCCGCAACGCGTGCAGCGGCACTTGAATATCCTCAAGTTTCACCGGCGCCACCTTTGGTAGCGATCCCCGATACATGGCGACTTCATCGCACGCGTGGAGTCGCGGGCACTTCAGACAATCCTTGTAGATCTTGTCGGGCAGTACTTCTCTGCTCGCATAGTCAAATCCGAACTTAGCGAAGAATTCCGGAATACGTGTGAACAGGCACACGCACCGGATCTTGTGGTGCTCGGCTTCCTCGAGCAGAGCCTCGATCAGCACGCGGCCGGCGCCTTTCCCTTTGTGCTCGGGCGAGACTGCGATCGAGCGGATCTCAGTGAGGTGGCGGCCATAGAAGTGCAGCGCGCCACAGGCGATGATCTCGCCGTCTTCTTCGACGACAGTGAAATCGCGCACGTTTTCCGAAAGCTCGGCAAGGGTGCGCGGCAGCAGCGTGCCGTCAGGTGAGTAATTCGCGATGAGTTTATGGATCTGCTCAACATCCGGCAGGATCGCTCTACGCGTGAGCATGGAGTGCCTCCTGAAGCGCGCGAACGCGCTCATCGAGATGAACTAGCGCCGCGCGCACGCGCGCGGGGTTAGTGCCGCCCTGAACATCATGACAACCCAGGACGGCATCGAGAGTGGCGGCGGAATAGAAATCCTGATCAAACGCTGGACTGAACTGCTTGAGCTCGTCGAGCGTCACATCAGATAATTCGCAGCCACGATCCAGGCAAAAGCTGACTGCTTTGCCAATAACCTCATGAGCAGACCGAAATGGAACTCCTTTTGATGACAGATACGTTGCCGCAGCCATAGCGTTCATGAATCCGCACTCGGCTGCTGCGCCCATGCGCGTAAAATCAAACTCGCAGTCGCGCATAACGCCGATTGCCGTTTTCACGCACTGCAATGAAGTATCAGCGGCATCGAAGACCGGTTCCTGCGTTTCCTGCAGATCTTTGTTGTAGGCGAGCGGCAGGCCTTTAACAGTCATAAGCAGCGTTGTCGCAGCTCCTGCCAGCCGTCCGGCTTTACCACGGACCAGCTCCAGCGCATCAGGATTCATCTTCTGCGGCATGGCGCTGCTGCCGGTCGAGTACGTTTCGGGCAAGCGCACGAATCCGAACTCGCGAGTGGAGAAAAGGATCGTCTCCTCCGCCCAGCGGCTCAGATGAATTCCCAAAATGGAAGCAGCCTGCGCGAACTCGATGGCGAAATCACGATCGCTGGTCGCGTCGATGCTGTTGAAAGTGGGAGCCGTGAAGCCGAGTTCCGCAGCCATGCCTTCGCGGTCGAGCGTAAGCGTCGCTCCCGCGACTGCACCGGAACCGAGCGGACAGAAGTTCAAGCGCGCGCGGCAGTCACCGAGGCGCGAGTGATCGCGCAACAGCATTTCGGCGTACGTCAGCAGCCAATGAGCGACTAGTACCGGCTCAGCCGCTTGCAAGTGCGTGTGCGCCGGCATCGCGGCATTGCCTGCTGCTGTCGCCTTCTCGGCAATCGCTTCGACAAACTCAACCAGCTTGCTCTGAAGCTCGTCGATGGCGTCACGCACAAACAGGCGCAGGTCGGTCGCGATCTGCTCGTTTCGGCTGCGGCCAGTGTGCAGCTTGAGTCCAACTTCACCGGCAAGCTCGACCAGACGACGCTCGAGAAAGTGATGAACATCCTCAGCCTCGCTGTCCTGTACGAATTGCGGATCGCTCACCGCCGCGTGCTTGATGTGGTCCAGCGCCTCCAGCAGCGATTTCAGCTCCGCGGCGGAGAGCACACCTGCGCGCGCGAGCGCACGTGCGTGCGCGCTGCTGGCGGCGATCTCCTGCGGGAGAAGTCGTTTGTCGAACGGAAACGACCGCTGCCACTGCTCGAAGTCCGGATTCAACGGCCGGCGGAACCGGCCTGACCACATCTTCACGCCGAGACCGCCTCTTCTTCTGGAGTCTGCTTGCGCAGGATCGCACGCGAGCGCGCCGGCAGGCCAAGGATACGGATGAATCCGGCCGCGTCCTTCTGGTCGTAGCTCTCGCCCATCGTGAACGATGACAGATCGGTGCGATAGAGCGAGTACTCCGATTTGCGGCTCGTGACCGAGACATTGCCTTTGTAGAGGCTTAGCCCGACCGTGCCAGTGACGTCCTTCTGTGTGCTGGTCACGAAGGCATCTAGCGATTCGCGCAAAGGCGTGAACCAGAGGCCGAAGTAAACCAGCTCGGCGTACTTGAGCGCGAGGTGCTGCTTGAAGTGCATGAGATCGCGATCAAGGCAGAGCGCTTCGAGCTCGCGATGAGCAGTCAGCAACAGCGTGCCGCCAGGCGTTTCATAGCAGCCGCGCGATTTGATACCAACAAAACGGTTTTCGACGAGATCGACGCGGCCAACACCGTGCTTGGCTCCGATGTCGTTCAATTTTTCCAGCAGCGCGACCGGTGACAGGCTCTTGCCGTTTACCGAAACGGGAACGCCCTGAGCGAAGCCGATCTCAACCTGCTCGGCCTCGTTCGGCGCTTCTTGCGGAGAGTTGGTCCACTGCCACGTTGTCTCGAGCGGCGCATTGGTCGGATCTTCCAGCTCTCCGCCTTCGTGGCTGATGTGCAGCAGGTTGCGGTCGCGGCTGTGGATCTTCTCGCGGCTCGCAGCCACAGGAATACCGCGGCTCTCGGCATACGCGAGGCAGTCTTCACGCGACTTCAGATCCCATTCGCGCCACGGAGCGATGACCTTGAGCTGCGGAGCGAGAGCCTGATACGCGTGCTCGAAGCGTACCTGATCGTTTCCCTTCCCGGTACAGCCATGAGCGACTGCGGTGGCATTCTCCTGCAGTGCAACTTCTACCTGATGCTTCGCGATCACAGGACGCGCAAGCGAAGTTCCGAGCAGATACTTGTGCTCGTACACCGCTCCAGCAGCGATCGCTGGGAAGACGTAATCGGTGAGGAACTCCTCGCGCATGTCACGCACCACGACCCTCGATGCGCCGGTCTTCTTCGCTTTGGCGACAACGGCGTCGAGGTCCTCGCCCTGGCCGACGCCAGCGACCATGGCGATTACGTCGTAGGAGTAGTTCTCCTTGAGCCAGGGAATGATGATGGAGGTGTCGAGGCCCCCTGAATATGCGAGTACTACTTTCTCAGGCATGAATTCTCCTTGGATTCTTCAACCCGGCGTTGAAACGATGGATGCTGCCGCCGAGCAGCATCAGCAAGATTGCTTTCTGAACGTGAAGGCGATTCTCAGCTTGATCGAAGACCACCGAGCGCGCTGAATCGATTACGTCGTTAGTAACTTCATCGCCGCGATGCGCAGGCAAACAGTGCATGAAGAGCGCATGCGGCGCGGCAGAGGCGAATAGCTTGTCGTTCACCTGATATCCGCCGAAGATCTGCTTGCGCTGTGCGGCTTCGCTCTCCTGTCCCATGCTGGCCCAAACGTCGGTGTAGACCGCATCCGCTCCAGCGACTGTCTTCGTGATATCGGTAAGGACTTGGATTGTCGCGCCGGTGGTTGCGGCAATCGCCTTCGCTTGCTTGACGATTTCCGGATTTGGGCCGTAGCCTTCCGGCGTTGCTACACGAATCGTGCTGCCGAGACAAGCAGCCGTAAGCAGCAGAGAATGCGCAACGTTGTTTCCGTCGCCCACGTAAGCAAGCCTCACGTTGTGTAGATCGCCGAATTTCTCCTGCAGCGTGAGGTAGTCGGCCAGCGCCTGGCACGGATGCTCCAGTTCGCTGAGGGCGTTGATAACCGGAATGCTGGCGTGCTCGGCCATGCTGGTGACAGTTGCGTGCGCAAAAGTACGCAGAACGATGCCATCAACCCAGCGTTCGAGATTGTGCGCGATGTCACTCAAACTCTCGCGCGCATCGATGCGCGAGGCTGTCTGATCGACAAAGAAAGCGTGTCCGCCGAGGCTGGTGATTCCAGCCTCGAAGGTGAGCCGAGTGCGCAGCGAGGGTTTCTCGAAGAACATCACGACCTGCTTGCCGGCGAGCGCGCCACGGAAATCTTCCGGACGCGCCTTGACCAGCGCGGCGAGATCAAGTACGGCGGCTACGCCGCTCGGACCGAGATCGTTGATGGAGATGAGGTCCTCACACCAGGTCTGCATAACCGGCAGCGGACCGGTGGAAACGGACTGCATAGGTCGAGTGCTCAACGTGCGCTCCCTTGCGCAACCAGCTCCGGCTCCGGCGCGTGCTGCGCGTGTGATTTCTTCTGCGACTTCTTCTGCGTCTTCCCAAGCTGCTTCAGGGTCGCATCCAGCGCATCGACAACCTGATCGATGTGCTTCTTGCCAATCGTGTACGGCGGCAGAAAACGCAGCGAAGTGTCATGCGTACGATTGATGATGATGCCCCGCTCCAGCATGGTAGAGACCGTTGCCTTGGCGAGCTCTGCGTCGTCGAGTTCCGCCGCAACCATCAATCCAAGTCCCCGCACAACGCGGAGTGAGCTGTGCTTCTTTTTCAACTTCTCAAGCTGCTTGACGAAGTACTTGCCCAGTTCGCGATTCGACTTAACCAGCTTCCGCTTTTCAATCTCGTCGAGCACGGTGCACGCCACAGCACACGCCAGCGGACCTCCACCGAAGGTGCTTCCATGCATTCCCGGTTTGAGACAGCTCGCGGCCTCGTTCGTGGTGAGAACCGCACCAAGTGCGAGTCCGCCTGCGATTGGCTTTGCGACCGTAAGCACATCAGGCTTGATTCCGTAATGCTGAAATGCAAACCACTCGCCCGTGCGCCCGATCCCACTCTGAATTTCATCGATGATCAGCAGCGCGCCGCTGCCTGCAGTAAGAGCGCGCGCGGTTTCGAGAAAATCGCGCGTAACCGGCTGAATTCCACCTTCACCCTGTACTACTTCCAGCGCGACGGCGCAGACGCTCTCGTTGAACTTCTGCTTGAGGTCTTCGACATCGTTAAACTTCACGAACTCCACGCCAGGAACAACGGGCGCGAAGGCATCGCGATACTTCGATTGCCCTGTAGTGGACATCGCGCCGTACGTGCGGCCATGGAACGAGTTCTCCATCGCCAGCACTCGCCACTTCGGTTCCGATCCGGAACTCGCGGTTTTCTTCGCGTATGCCCGCGCGATCTTGAGCGCTGCTTCAAACGCTTCTGTGCCGCTGTTCGAGAGAAAGACGCAATCGAGTCCAGAAATGCGAGTGAGCCTCTCCGCGATCTCTGCTGTGAACTCGTGGTAATAGAGATTGGACGTGTGAATCAGCTTCGCCGACTGTTTCGCGATCGTCTTCAGCACCGCACGATCGCCATAGCCGAGCGCATTCACGCCGATACCACTCACGAAGTCCAGATATTTCTTGCCGTCGGAGTCGTAGAGATGTACACCTTTGCCACGTTCGAGCAGCAGCGGTTGACGGTCGTAGGTCGGCAGCAGCAGCCGTGCCTCTTTCTCTTTCACCTTCGCCAGCTTCATGCCACCATCACCTCAGTACCGCAATCGATCTTGCAGGTATAGAAATCGGGAAGAAGATTTGCTTCGCTCGCCGGCAGGATGCGCACGCGTCCAACGCCACGGCGCAAGGCCTCCTGGCAGGCTTCCAATTTGGGAAGCATGCCGCCGTTAACCACCGAGGTCTTGACGAGATCCTGAATCTGTTTCATCTGCAGCCAGCGAATGACGGAGCCATCGGCACTCTTCACCCCGGCAACGTCGGTCAGGAAGATGAGCGCATGCGCTTTGCAAGCCACCGCGCAGGCAGCGGCCGTTTGATCAGCGTTCACGTTGTAATACTGACCATCAGTGCCGAGCGCAACACTCGAGATCACCGGAATGCCGCCAGCAGTCCAGATGGCTTCGATCCAGCGCGAGTCTGCCGAGCAGATCTCGCCCACGTACCCGAGATCGCAGCCATTGGTCTTCTTCTTGCGCGCGCGGAAGCTCATGCCGTCGGCGCCGCACATGCCGATCGCAGGCTTTCCCAAAGCGGCAATCTCTGCGACCAGAGCTTTGTTTACCTTGCCTGCCAGTACCATCAACGCAACATCGCGCGTTTCCGAATCGGTCACACGCAGGCCATTGATGAAATTGCTTTCTTTGCCGAGTTGATGCAGTGTGCGCGTGAGCTCCGTGCCGCCGCCATGAACGACAGCAACCTGGTGGTGATTGCCATCGGCGAGATCGACGATGGCCCGCGCGCATTTCTTCACCAGTTCGCGGTTGTCGAGCGCAGCGCCTCCGATTTTTACGACGACTCTCAATTCAGGCCCTCCCGCTCTTCAAATCCGCACATCACGTTCAGGTTCTGCACTGCTTGTCCGGCAGCGCCTTTCATCAAGTTGTCGAGGCACGAGACGATCACAGCGCGCTTGCCGTCGGCGCTCAAGTTGAAGCCTACGTCGCAGAAATTCGTGTACAGCGAGTAGCGAATCTGCGGCAGCTTCGTGCCGAAGAGTCGCACCCATGGGCGGTTCGCGTAGAACTTCCTGTAGATCGACTCGACTTCGGCAGGCGTTATCGGCTGCTCGAAACGGACGTAGATCGTCGAAAGAATTCCCCGCGGAATCGGCAGCAGATGCGGCGTGAACGTCAGCTCGTCATCTTGCAAGTCGAGCTGTTCGAGAATTTCTCCCAGATGCCGATGCGTGAAGACGCCATACGCCGAGAGATTGTCGGCGACTTCCACGAAGTGAGTCGTCGCCGTGGGATGCTTGCCCGCACCGGAAACGCCGGACTTCGAGTCACAAATTATGCCAGCCTTGCGATCGATCACCTTTGCTGCGACGAGGGGCGCTAGTGGAACGATGATCGACGTTGCGTAACAACCAGGATTTGCGACGAGCTTCGATCCCGAAATCTGTTTCGACCGCAGCTCGGGAAGCCCATAAACGGCGGCATCGCTTACCTGACTAGCAACCGCGGGATTCGCGTCGTGAAAGTCGTAAACAGTCCGGTGCTGTTCCTGCTTCAGTCGCCACGCGCCGCTCAGATCGATTACGCGAATTCCCCGCTTCAGAGCTTCCGGAGCCCACTCGCGCGAGGTCTCGTGTGGAGTAGCGAGGAACAACACATCCACACCGCTGTCACTCAGCTTCTGCCAATCGAAGGGATACACGCGGAGCTGTCCGTTGCCGAGAACGTGCGGGTAGTAGTCCGTCAGATCGGAGGAAGAACCCGATTCTCGCGTGAAGAGTAGAGGCTTAGCGAGTCGAGGATGTTTGCCGAGCAGGCGCGCGAGTTCAAATCCGGCATAACCGGTCGCGCCAACGACCGCGGTTTGGAGTTGCTGTCCCATTAAGCAAGCATCTCCCGTATGCGGCCGGCGACGCGCTCGGCGTCGCGGCTGTTCTCGCAAATAATGAGGATGGTGTCGTCGCCGGCGATCGTCCCCAGCATCTCTTCCCAGCCTTCGGCGTCGAGGGCCGCAGCCACGGGCTGCGCGCTGCCAACGCTCGTCTTGATCACAAGCTGGTTCTGCGCTTCGCGCACGCTGAGCACGAACTCCCGCACCAGCCGCTCGGCCGCGGGCAGCGCCGCTTCGGCGTTGACGTCTGCGCGAGCGTAGCCGTTTGCAGTCTTCACAATTCCAAGCTCACGTATGTCGCGGGAGAGCGTCGCCTGAGTGACCTTTTGCCCGTGACGCACTAATCCGCGCCGGAGATCCTCCTGGCTCGCTACGTTCCCGTTTTCAATAAGCTGCAATATCAATTGCTGCCTCGTAAGCTTGGACATGATGCATGAATATGCATCTATATGTATAAATATACAACCCGCCTGTGTCAAATAGTTTTTGCGGCAACAGTGGAAAAGTGAGTACGCCCAAGTCTCAGGTTCGGCAGGGCTTAGCGTCACAGTCCGAGGGGACGATCGTGTCCTCAGGGCATCAGCAATCTGAAGGCATCGGGAACGATGGATAGGCGAACGGGCAAACGCCAAAGGCATTCGCCGTCTGCCTCGCAGTAGATCCGGTGATCTTCTCTGCCCGGCAGAGGACGACACGTGATCTCGGTCGCATCGATCAGCTCCACTCCTGGGATACGCACTCGTAAGCCGAACAGAGCTGCCATGAGATAGAGCGGATAGGAGAGCCGAACGCTCCCACGAAAGACGACCACGCGCAGATCGCTGCGAGTCAGGTCCGCTCCGCGCGCGAACTTCTTGAGCGGGCCGCCAAAATTGTGGATGCGGACTGCCATGATTTGAGCGGATTCAACCGCTTCGTTCGTGCCTGCAGCATCGGTGATGGTTACTGAAAAAGGAGCGTGGCGGTAGCGGATATATTCCCAAAAAGCGTTAGCAGCATAAGCAGCAACTCCGAAGCGGGCTTTTGTGTTACCCGAAAGCGTGTATACGAGCAGAGCGTCTGGACCAACTCCTGCCATGACGGTGAAATAACGCTGCAGCTTCGGAGTCTCCTGTCGGAAGTGCTCGATCACTCCGGCCGCGATGGTACGCGGCTTATACGTGAGCTGTCGCTGGATTGCGAGCACGGGATCGCGCGGGATTTTCAAGTCCGCTGCCAACGCGTTCGCAGTTCCGAGAGGAACTACGCCGAGCGCTGCCCGGTGCTCACCCACCATCCCCTGCAGCACGTCATGAACGGTGCCGTCGCCGCCGCAAGCAAAAATCGTGTCATAGCCGTGAGCGATGGCTTCTTGCGCCTGAGCTCCTGCGGCGGAAGGCCCGCGCGATTGAATACTTTCCGCGTCCACTCCGGCACGGCGAAGTTCCTGAACCGCTGCTTCGACCTGGTGCGCGCGGCGATGCCGGCGAAATCCGGAGAACGGGTTGTAAATGAGGAGCGCTTTGCGCATTCCAGGCTTTCGTTCTAGAAGGTCAGTATTTCCGAAAAATACAGAGCGGTCGAGAGTTAGTTTCTCGGATCACTCGCCAGAAAAAACACAAGATGTTTCGACTTCGGTTTCCCGCGCCCGACCCACGAGCGCAAACCACGCGCTCGCGGGTCCCCGGAAACGCGCGGGAGCCTCCTCCGCTCAACATGACAATGCGTGGACGGAGTGGGCGATTCGTAACTGATGATTGAGGAATGTAGCGTGACAGAGCGCGTGAAGAACTGCGTGGTAGCATCGAATTTGCTACGTCTTTTTTGAGGAGAAGTTTCATGGAAGGAATGCCTGCAGTGATTGGTTCACGCCGCAACGAAGACATTGCGCTCGACATGATGAAGTTCATCGCTTCCAGCACTCAGTATGGCCGCACATCTGGCACACCTGGGTTTACCGGAGCAAACGCGGCCAAGCCTGAGGATCATGCGGCACAATTGCTTGAACTCTACGCAAAGTGTCTGAATGCGGTGCAGGGAGGCAAGCGGTAAGACTGCAGCTCTCAGCCCTAAAGCAGCGCGGAAGACTTCGCCTGCTTTGCCGGCATGAAGATTCCAAAAATGCGGCGGCGATATTTGCGCATCGCCCAAAACGTGGCTGCCGCAACCAACCATGATGCTCCGGCTCCGGCGATTATCCACGCCGACGTGCCGGGGAGCAGCAACCAGACAAACACCGCGAAGATCATCAGAGCCAAACTCCCCATAGCTGCACCGCGAGCATCGAGAGCTGCTGCATCGCATCCGCGATTTCCTGGATCCACGCCTTTCTCTTCCTTCTCCATGCGCTCGTGGCGCTCGAGCATTGTGGCGCTCGCGGGAAAGATCGCAGGGAAAGCCAGAAACAATCCACCAAATGCTGGACCATATTTCTTCGCAAGCAGCCCGGCAATCACGGTGATGGCTCCGCCGAAGATGAAGCGGATCGCGTGCTCCCACCACGAGGTCGTCTTCAGTGCGCCAACATGAAATTTGATTCCGAATCTGTTCACGTCAGGAATCCCCACCAGAGCGCAAGCGCAACTCCCAGCCAGACAGCTAGCGCCGAGCTTGTGGCAGCGAGCGTACGCATGCGCGTGCGCTTCAGCAGAAACAGCACGACGACGCAGTAAATAAGCAGAGCAGCAGCTCCGGCTATCATGGACCGGGCTTCCATCGCGGCGTACGGCTTTCCATTTTTGGAAATCGTGAGCGCCAGAGTCGCAAGCGCGACCGAAGGAGCAGCTCCGAATAATCCGGCAAAGCTCTTCGGCTTCAGCATCGACCCGATCAGGGCGAATGCCGAAACGAATAGGCCGCCAACGATGAATCGAATAATGAGCTGCGTCACTGCGTACTCCTGCGCATTGCAAGCGTCACCATCGGTAAGATGCCGCCATTTTGGGCCGTGTACCGGGGGTTGCATCTCACGTCTTCCGCGTGACCACATAGCGCTGACGCCTCGCATCAGACACATCAGGAGGAGTACATGGCAAAGACGGCGGCAGCGATTCTGATTGATCGGCTGATCGAGTGGGGTGTGGACACAATCTTCGGAATTCCCGGCGATGGAATCAACGGCATCATGGAAGCGCTGCGCCAGCGCCAGGAGCATATCCGCTTCATCCAGACCAGGCACGAAGAATCGGCGGCGTTCATGGCGTGCGGCTATTCGAAATTCACCGGCAGAATAGGCGTGTGTCTCGCCACGTCGGGCCCGGGCGGAATTCACCTGCTGAATGGTTTGTACGACGCCAAGCTGGATTCGCAGCCGGTGCTTGCCATCACCGGATTGGCGTATCACGACCTGATCAACACACACACGCAGCAGGATGTCGAACTCGACAAGCTCTTCATGGACGTGACGGTTTACAACAACCGCATCATGGGGCCATCGCATGTAGTCGGCACAGTTGATCTCGCCGTGCGCACGGCGCTCGCCTACCGCGGCGTGTCACATATAACCATTCCCAGCGACATCCAGGACATCTCGCACGAAGAGCGCTCGAAGCGCAACATCAAGCATCACTCGATGGACATCTACTCGCGCAGCGCGCGTCTGCCGATGGAAGCCGATCTGAGAGCGGCCGCGCAGATTCTCAATAAGGGCAAACGCGTGGCCATCATGGCCGGCCAGGGTGCGCTGCATGCAACCGACGAACTCGAAGAAGCTGCTGAGCTGCTCGCGGCACCCATAATCAAGCCGCTGCTTGGAAAAGCGTGCGTTCCTGATGACAGTCCCTACACGACCGGCGGCATCGGCCTGCTTGGCACCAAACCCTCGCAGGAAGCGCTGGAGAACTGCGACACGCTGCTCATCGTGGGCACGTCATTTCCATACATCGAGTTCTATCCCAAACCGGGAGAGGTGAAGGCGATTCAAATCGACCTCGATCCTAAGCGCATTGGCTTGCGCTATCCAGTGGAAGTTGGAATGGTCGGCGACAGCGCGAATTCACTCGCGGAACTCAATAAGCTGCTCAAACGCAAGTCTGACCGCAGCTTCCTCCAGAAAGCCCAAAAAGGGATGAAAGAATGGAACAAGCTGATGCAGGAGCGCGCCACGATCAAGGACAAGCCGATGCGCCCGCAGGTGATCGCGCACGAACTCGGCAAGCGCCTGCCTTCGAATGCGATTGTTACCTCCGACAGCGGAACGATTACCACCTGGTGGGCGCGTCACATTCCCGCAAAGCGCGGCCAGATGCATTCCTGTTCTGGGAACTTGGCGACGATGGCTTGCGGATTGCCTTATGCAATTGCCGCAGCGGCCGCACATCCAGATCGTCCGGTCTTCGCCTTCGTCGGCGATGGCGGATTCTCGATGCTAATGGCAGATTTTGTGACTGCCGTGAAATACGAGCTTCCCATTCGCGTTGTTGTCATCAAGAACAATGTGCTGGGGCAGATCAAATGGGAGCAGATGGTCTTTCTCGGCAATCCTGAATTTGGTGTCAGTCTCCACCCGATTGATTTCTCTGCGTACGCGCGTGCCTGCGGCGGCGTCGGCTTCTTCGTTGACGATCCCAAAAATTGCGGCGACGCCGTCGAGCAATGGCTGAACACTCCCGGGCCCGCTCTGTTAGAAGCGCAAGTTGATCCGCTGACCGCGCCCATGCCCGGCAAGATCAAAGCTAGCCAGGCACTGCATTTTGCCGAATCGCTGGTTCGCGGCGAGCCTGACGCAGTAAAAATCGCGCAGGAAGCGTTTAAGGATCGCGCCAGACAGTTGGTTTAGTTTTACATCCCGAGCGTAGCGAGGGAACCCTATCGCGCCGACGCCGCGTGCTAAAGCATCGCGGCGCACGGAGGGGTGGCCCAGCGGTTTTCGTTTGAGTGGGGTATTTTCGGGCGGGTGGCCCTCAGGGCCACCAGGCGAGGCCGCCCCGCCTTACCGGTTAGTTCACACCGACCTTCGCCGGCCAGTCCAGGCTGGCGACGTTGCCGTAAACAAGTCCGTTGCGCCCGGTACCATCGCGATGGCTGTAAGGGCGCTGGCAATATTTTCCAGTGGGAGAACAAAGTCGGCGCAGCCAGTCGAAATCGCGGCGTTCGCCATGCCGCGGTGCGATGCGCCATCAGGATCTTGAACGATTACCCTGCCTCCATTCGCTTTTACCTTTACGACGCCGACCGCTCCATCATTCAGCGAGCCGCTCAAAACCACGACGATCAGCCTGCTGCCGTAGTCGGCCGCTAACGACTCGAAAAGCAAATTGAATGATGGCCTGAAGTTGTCGGTTGGCCGGGATTCTCGAACGGATGTTCGCCGATTGATCACCGTGAGCTGTCGGTCTGGCGGCGCGACATATGCCATCCCGCCGGCGAGCAGCATGTCATCACACGCCTGCATCACCGGCAACGAGCAGGCCGACTGGAGGATTTGAACCAGTATGTCCCGCGGTGAATTCCGCGTCATTCTGTGCTGACACACTAAAACCGGAATTGAAAAATGCGGGGGTAATGCACGGAGAATCGTCCGGAAAGACTGTAGTGCGCCGGCTGAACCCACCAGGGCGATCAGGCCAATATCGCTCTGGCGCGCGGCCCACGGGTGTTCCGGATGGTCAATGAGATGGTTTTCCATGGCGCAATTTGGCGCACCGTGGACGCTCGCTCCAATGTACGGTACCGTACATCTCATACTGTACACCGGGGTTTTTCCCCCGGCAAGGAATGCCCCATGAAGCGGCCGAAGCGCCAAAGTGCTAACCATTTGCTTGGCAGCCTTCCCGAGCGAACTCAGAAGCAGCTCTTGTCCAAGATGGATCGCGTCGAATTGGTTCCTCGCAAGGTCCTCTACGATCCCAACCAGGCCATTGCTCACGTCTACTTCCCGGAAGAGGGCGTCATTTCGCTGGTGAGCACCATGAAGGAAGGAGCAGCGTTAGAGATCGCCACAGTAGGCAAAGAAGGTATGGTCGGCGTGCCGGTTCTTTTGGGCGCTGATTCCAGTCCGCTGCAGGCTTTTGCGCAAGTGCCAGGCCATGCATTGAAAATGAGCGCTCCTGATTTCAGGCACGAGCTCGCCAACGGAACCGGTTTACGGCGGCTGCTTGAACGCTATACACAGGCATTGTTCACGCAGCTTTCGCAATCCGTGGCGTGTAATCGTTTCCATTCGATTGAACAGCGCTGTGCCCGATGGCTCCTCATGACTGCCGACCGCGTCAAAGACGGCCGCTTCAAGTTGACGCAGGAATTTCTAGCTCAGATGCTTGGCGTCCGCCGCCCTGGCGTCAATGAGATTCTGCAGAGGTTCCAGCAGCGCGGCATGGTCGCATACAAGCAAGGCCAGATCGAGATTACCAACCGGCGCAAGCTGGAGCGCGTTTCATGCGAGTGCTATTTCATCGTCAGGCAAGAATACGAACGCCTCACCGGTTCGAGTTGAGTTCAAGCGGGCCTGCCCAACCTCTCACCACACTCTCACCCTGCCCCAACCCCCGAACACGTTTTCCACGGCTCACACTTGACAATTCAATTCTCTCTCTGCTTTCATCTCGCCCCACGACCCATCGGTCGGGAGCGGATGCGCCGAATCGAGGTGCAACTATGCGCCGCCGCTCCCGCG
>DASTZZ010000003.1 GCA_035764005.1 Terriglobales bacterium | reverse complement strand
ACCCATCCGCTACCGCGGACGGTACTGACGATCTATTAAGCTCCGCAGCACTTCTTATATTTCTTGCCCGATCCGCATGGGCAAGGATCGTTGCGCCCAACTTTGTCTCCGACCCTGCGCTGCTGGACACCACCATCGCCTGCGCCCGCCATGCGCGCTGCCTGCAACTCGCGTTCCTTCTTGCGCATGAACTCGCGCTCCATGTCGTCCATGGAGGTCGCTGCCCGCCGATTCCCATTGTGGGCTGGAGGTGGAGTAACAGCCCGCGTCGGATCGAATGGAACGCCGTCCATGGTCAAGCCATCAGTCGGCGGAACAGGAGCAGCCTGCCGGCGCGGTTCGGCTTCGATCACCTGCAGCAGGTAGAGATAACGAACTGTCTCTTCCTGGAAGCGCTGCATCATGGCTTCGAACATCTCGAATGACTCGCGCTTGTACTCGACCAGCGGATCGTGCTGACCGTATCCACGCAAGCCGATGCCTTCCTTCAGGTGATCCATGCTCAGCAGGTGATCTTTCCACTGCCCATCGAGAACGCTGAGCATGATCATGCGCTCGTGATAGCGCATCGCGTCGGAGCCGATCAGCTTCTCTTTCGCGTCGTAACGCTCTTTCAGTTTGCCGAAGATTGCATCTCCCAATTCGGAACGATTGAGACTTTCGAGATCTAGGCCTTCGGTTGCCAAATCGACTCCAAAGCGGGTGAATATCTGCTGCTTCAGAGCATTCAGATCCCACTGTTCGGCGTGCTGGTCGCGTGGCGCGTACTGATCAAGTAAATCGCCGACGGTTCCCGAAACGTAATCTTCAAGAATGAGATCCTTCTGATCGAGTCCTTCGAGCAGTTGGCGACGAAGGCCATACACAGCCTCGCGCTGCTTATTCATTACGTCGTCGTATTCGAGCAGGTGTTTGCGGGACTCGAAGTTCTGGGCTTCAACCGTCTTCTGCGCAGCTTCGATTCGGCGAGAGATCAGCTTCGATTCAATCGGAATGCCTTCTTCCATTCCGAGCCGCTGGAGCAGGTTCGAGACCCACTCCTTGGCGAAGATGCGCATGAGGTCGTCTTCGAGCGACAGATAGAACCGCGATGAACCTGGATCGCCTTGACGTCCGGCGCGTCCGCGAAGCTGGTTGTCGATTCGGCGGGATTCATGGCGCTCGGTACCAAGAATATGGAGTCCGCCGACCTCGATGACTTTGTCGTGCTCGGCCTGTATCTGCTGTTGATGCCGATTCAGTGCCTCTTCCCATTGCTGCACATCGACTTCGTACTCGGCGCCCTGGTAATAGAAGCGCGTGAGACTGGCTGAAGCAGCGATCGGCGATAGCTCGCCTTCGGCAGCGCCGACCGAGCGCGCCGCACCCTTTTTCAGCAATTCCTGCTTCGCGAGGAACTCGGCATTGCCGCCGAGCAGGATGTCCGTACCACGACCCGCCATGTTAGTGGCGATCGTCACGGCGCCAAACCGTCCGGCTTGTGCGACGATCTCGGCTTCACGTTCGTGGTATTTCGCGTTCAGAACGACGTGACGAACGGCTTTTTTCTTGAGTAGATCCGACAGTCGCTCTGATTTTTCGATCGAGGTAGTTCCGACGAGCACCGGTCGACCTTCGTCGGCGATCTTCTGGATTTCGTCTGCAACCGCGAAGAATTTTTCTTTTTCCGTGCGATAGACAATGTCGGGATTCTCGATTCGCAGCAGCGGCTTGTTCGTCGGAATCACGATGATGTCGAGACCGTAAATCTTCTCGAACTCGGCTGCTTCGGTTTCCGCCGTACCGGTCATGCCGGCCAGCTTGCGGTACATGCGGAAATAGTTCTGAAAGGAAATTGTGGCGAGTGTCTGGTTCTCGCGCTCGATCTTTACGTTCTCTTTCGCTTCCACCGCCTGATGCAAACCATCAGACCAGCGACGACCGGGCATCATGCGACCGGTGAACTCGTCGACGATGATCACTTCGCCGTCTTTCACGACGTATTCAATATCGCGCCGATAGAGCGCGTGGGCTTTGATGGCGGTCTCAACGTGGTGTTTCCAACCCCAGTTTTCCGGATCAGCTACGTTGCCGATGCCGAGCATCTTCTCGACTTTTTCCCAGCCCTGTTCCGTGACCGTCACCGTGCGATGTTTCTCGTCAATCGTATAGTCGCCGGTGAAGATCGTCTCTTCAATGCTCTTCTCGATCTCCTCGCCTTTTTCCAAAGCGGGAATGATGCGATTGACCTTGTAGTACTTGTCCGTCGATTCCTCGCTGGCTCCAGCGATGATGAGCGGCGTACGCGCTTCGTCGATGAGGATCGAGTCCACTTCGTCGACGATCGCAAAGTGATGCCCGCGCTGCACGCAGTCCTTGAGGTCGAACTTCATGTTGTCGCGCAGGTAGTCGAAGCCGAACTCGTTGTTGGTGCCGTAGGTGATGTCAGCCCCATACGCCTCGCGCCGCTCGTTGTCGTCGAGGTCATGCACGATTACGCCGACTGACAGGCCGAGGAAGTTGTAGAGCTTACCCATCCACTCGGAGTCGCGCTTGGCGAGATAGTCATTGACGGTGACAACGTGTACGCCGCGTCCGGCAAGAGCATTGAGGTAAACGGGAAGCGTCGCGACCAGCGTCTTACCTTCGCCGGTCTTCATTTCCGAGATCTTGCCTTGATGCAGAACCGCCCCGCCGATCAATTGCACGTCGAAGTGCCGCATGTTGAGCACGCGGCGGCCGGCCTCGCGTACTACGGCGAAGGCCTCGGGAAGAACATCTTCTAAAGCTTCTTCAAGGACAGGATCTCGCTTGTCTTTCTTGGAAGAAGGCGAAGTGGTGGGAATGATGTCTTCATCAGCAGGCAGCTCATTTGGCGCGGCACGCTGGATATGTTCGCGGATGCGTTGGCGAAATTCGTCGGTCTTGGCCCGCAGCTCGGCGTCAGAGAGCTTCTGCATCTCCGGTTCGAGCGCGTTTACCTGAGCCACCATGGGCCAGAGACGCTTGAGTTCGCGCTCGTTCTTGGTCCCGATGACCTTGGAAATAATGGTTCCGATCAAAAGCTTAGTTCCTTTGGCCCGAAGGGCATAGGCGGGGACATCACATCGCGTCGCCAGGCAAGGCACACGCCAGCCTCGGGCGGGAGAGGTCCATAGAAAAGCCTAACACATTGGATGCTGCCGGTTTCCGTCGGTCGCAAGCTCGGAGAAAGGCGAACACGAAGGTCACGAAGATAAAAAGACGAGTCCACGGAGAACTTGGTTTATTACACTATCCCCATGCTTCTCTCCGGCATCTTCCCTGCCCTGACCACGCCGTTCTACCCCGACGGGCGCTTGTATCTCAAGAAGCTCGAGCACAATGTCGATCGCTACTCACGTACGCCTATCGCGGGCATGGCGATTCTCGGCTCGACGGGTGAAGTTGTGATGCTGTCGGAAGGAGAGCAACGTGACATTCTGCGGGTGGCCATTGGAGTGGCGGCACCGGAGAAGGTTTTGCTCGCGGGCGTGGGGCACGAGTCGGCGATTCGCACCGTCGAAGCTGCCGAGTTTGCGGCCAAGCTGAACTACGACGTCGCGCTGGTGCGCACTCCGCACTATTACCGTCCGCAGATGAAGCCTGAGAACCTGCTTGCTTACTACCGATTTGTTGGCGATCGCTCGCCGATTCCCGTCTTGTTGTACAGCGTTCCGCCATTCACCGCATATGATCTGGCGGCCGAAGTCATTCAGGAATTGGCGGAGCATCCGAACATCATCGGCATTAAAGAATCGAGCGGCGTGATCGAGAAGATTGCCGATGTAGTCGCGCGCACGCGGCGTATAAAGCGCACCGTCAACGCGACAGAGATTTTCACCGCTGTGACTGGACGCATGCTGCTCGGCGCCGTTGCCTCCGCAGGTGAACTGGTCAGCGCCGCTGCGCTCGCAGGCACGGGAACTACCGGCCCGTCGAGCGTGCCTGCGCGCCCCGCGTCGGCAGTGAAGGTGATGCGTAAGAAAGAAGCCGGTTTCCAGCTGCTCGCAGGATCTGCGCAGAAGCTGCTGTCATCAATTGAAGCCGGAGCCGCCGGGGCCGTGCTTGCGTTTGGCGCGGCTGCTCCGACAGCGTGCTTTGAGATCTACACAGCGTGGAAAGATGGAGACAAGGAGTTGGCGCAGCTCAAGCAGCAGCGCATTGTCGAACCAGCGACCCGCATCGCGAGTCAGATGGGAATTCCCGCCCTGAAATACGCGCTTGACCTGAACGGTTACTACGGCGGTCCGCCGCGTCTGCCTCTTCTACCACTCACCGGCGAGCAGCGCGCTGAAGTGGAGAAGCTGATGGCGGACGTTAGGAATTAGACACAGTTCCCGACGCGAGCGCCGACAGTGAGCAATATTTCCGGCAGGCCTGACAAACTTCTCAGGGTTCAAAACCCGATACCCGGGATGAAATGAGCTGAGGCTCCCGATAAAATAACTTTTGCGATCCAGAGCTGCGGAAACCCGCCGACGGGAACGCAGCGTCGAAATTACAAAAGCTTCGGAGCTGCGCCGGCTTCGAAATCTTGGGAGTTCTATTACCGGATGCGATTTCTGTCCCCCGCGATCATTCTGTTCCTCTCCCTTTCCCTGCAGGCACAAACGTTCATCTCGGTCGGTCCCGATGGCGGTGACGTGCGCAGCCTTTCAGCCGACCCCAGCAATCCAAGCCACATTCTGCTCGGAACCAGCGCTGGACAGATCTATCAGTCGGACGATGCCGGCAAAACCTGGCAGCGTTTTGTCCGAATTGGGAAAGGCAACGATTACGTAGTCGACCACATCATCTTCGATCCGCATCAGCAAGGCACGATCTATGTTGCAGCATGGACGCTGGAGCACGAAGGCGGCTCGGTGTTCAAGAGCACAGACGACGGTCATTCGTGGCAGCCACTTTCGGGAATGGAAGGCAAGTCGATCCGAGCGATGGCAATAGCGCAGTCAGATCCAAACACTCTGGTTGCCGGTGCGCTCGATGGCGTCTATCGCTCGCGGAACGGAGGCGAGACTTGGACTCGCATCTCGCCAGAATCAAGCTCCGAGATTAAGAACATCGAATCGATTGCCATCGATCCCAATGATCCAGAAACGATTTACGCTGGAACCTGGCACCTGCCTTGGAAAACCACCGATGGTGGGCGCTCCTGGCACAACATCAAGAACGGCGTGATCGATGACTCGGACGTCTTCTCCATCATCATCGATCCCAAGCAACCGCAAGTCGTCTATGCCAGCGCGTGCTCGGGAATCTACAAGAGCGAGAGCGCAGGAGAGCTATTCCACAAGATTCAAGGCATTCCCTTTTCGGCACGGCGCACCCGCGTGCTCAAGCAGGATCCCGACAATCGCGATGTAGTTTACGCCGGCACAACTGAAGGTTTGTTCAAAACCTCTGACGCCGGCAAGACGTGGCGGCGCATCACTTCGACGGACGTGATCGTCAACGATGTCCTCATAGACGTTCGTAATCCTGATCATGTGATACTGGCGACGGATCGCAGCGGAGTGCTCTCCAGCAACAACGCCGGCGCAAGCTTCGAGCCCTCGAACACCGGATTCGCCCACCGTCAGGTCGCGGCGCTCGCCATCGATCCGGAAGACAACAACACGCTGTACGCCGGCCTGATCAACGACAAGCAGTACGGCGGAGTGTTCGTGAGCCACGATCAAGGCGCGCACTGGAAACAGCTCAGTACCGGGCTCGACGGACGTGACGTATTTTCTCTGCGGAAGGCTGGAGCACATCTGCTGGCCGGAACGAGCAACGGCGTGTATGAATGGTCATCGGCAGCTTCAGCGAGCAAGAGAGCTGTCCCCACCCAGGTATCCCTCGAGCGCTGGCGTCCGCTCGATCGCATTGCCAACATCAACATCGTTACGGTTCGCAAAGCCACGAAGAAGCGGAAAGCAATCACCCGCAAGGTGGTCAGACCGGGAACGCTCAAAGCGCGCGTTACCGCAATTGAAGTTCGCGATAACCGCTGGATCGCCGCGAGTACGCAGGGACTGTTCGAGAGTTCCAATTCAGGAAAAACCTGGGAAGGCGGTTCGCTGCTTGGTCACTCCGACTTCACTCTTGTCAGCGCTACTCCTGATCTGATCGCAGCCGCGGGGAATAATTTTCTGCTGGTCTCCTCCAGAAACGGCTCTGCCGATGAGAAGTCGGCATGCAAGCTCCTCGAATGCATATGGAGTGAAGCAACGCTACCGAAAGTCATCAATTCAATCAGGGATCTCGCTGTAGGCTCCGATGACAGCCTGTGGCTCGCATGTCGCGAAGGGCTCTACCGTAGTACCGACCTGGGAAGGACCTGGAATCGGCTGGAAAAACTTCCCGTCGTGAATCTTACCTCCGTCTTCTACGATTCGACGCAGCATCGCGTCCTGGTCACCGCACTCCAATCCACAGAAGTATTCTCGAGCGACGACCAAGGACAAAGCTGGCAGCATCGCGACTCCGGTTGGCTCCTGCGAACGATCACGGACGATAACGGACGCCTGGTCGCATCGACAGCCTTCGACGGCGTTGTGGTCGAATCCTCGTCTCCCACAACCGCTGGTGCATCAGCCAGTTCCGCCGACGTGAGATGAAGTCGAAAAACACGACACGGATCACACGGATCAAACGGATTTCACAGATAGTCAAAAAGATCTGCGTTCAAGCCAGCAAGAACATTCGGTTTGAATCCATGGAATCCGTAGTATCCCTGTGATCCGTGTCGTGTTTTGCTTTTGCCTCTCTAAAGTCTTCGCCCTTCCCTGCCGAAGTAACTGGCTGGGAAGGTGTCGATGCCGGCCAACGCGGATTTTTTCAGCAACTTGCAGAGCTGCTGCCGTTTGCCATGTACGTGGTCAACCCGCGAGGCCGGATCGTTTTTGGGAATGACCGCGCTAGTCAGATCACCGGGTACCGGGCGCACGATGTAGTCGGACGGCGATATCGTGATGGGCTCTTTACTCCTTGCGCGAGTGAAGGAACTGGTCCCGAATGTGCTGAGTCGTGTCCCATCGAGAGCGCGATCCGCGACGGCAGGCCGGCTATTTGGATGAACCTTTGCCCACCTGACGAGGCCAACCAGAAGGATCACTCGGCAAACTCCGAGCCTCCAGCCTTAGCGGTGCCTGCGGGAAAATCGCAGGTCGTCGAAAGCAAGGAATAATTCCCGCGGTTCTAATTTTTGTACGAAATTCGTGACAAAGACCTTTTTGTCTGCGTCGATGCACTCGTTTGTGACATTCTGGCCGCGAAGTGTTATGTCCCATACCGTTCTTATCGTTGAGGACAACGCGGATGTCCGAGAAATCCTTGAGATCACGTTATCCGACGCCGGTTTCACCGTGGTGGCAGCAGAAACCGCTCGTCAGGCGATGCAGCAGCTGGAACAGTTTAACCAGCTCGATTTGGTATTGGCTGACTTCAACCTTCCAGACGGCAGGCATCTTGTGCCGGACATCAAAAAGATTCGGCCGGAGATGCCGGTGATTGTTCTCTCCGGAGACGCATACAGTGCACGGGCGGCTCTCCCACAAGCAGATGCGGTGTTGGGAAAGCCGGTTACCGGGACAGCACTTGTAAAGGAGGTCAGACGATTGCTTTCGGTAGCCTGAAGTTCAATCGGACGGATTGAACAGGGACTGAAGCGTCCTTCTTCCCAAAGCGTGGTTTAAGGCCTCCAATCGAGATCCGTCGAACGGACCTGGCGCCGACAATCAGATGTGGCGCATCCACCTCAACCCAAGCCGTACTATGCACTTCCGGATGGACTCACTACCATTGGACTCTGGTATTCTTGATGATCGATGAAGGTGCTGTTCCTAATCCTCCTCGCTTCACTGACCGTTTTGGCCGGAAGCATTACCGGTGTCCTCTTGCTCATCCGGCGCCACCGGATGCGGCTCTCCGACGCCAAACTCCGGCGCGAGCTGGAGGAGATTGAACGCGAACAGCGCAGCTTCGATCACAACACCTAGTTGCGAACCACAAGGCTCGAAAGCGGAGATAGCAAGTGCAAACTTTTGCAGATCGCACCAGCCAGGAAACCGGAGTTCTAACAAACAGCCGATTGGCGGACGTCTGCGCAGTTGTAGGCGGAAGTTTGCTGATGGCTGTGTGCGCTCACGTCTCCATCCCGCTGTGGTTCACTCCGGTGCCGATCACGCTGCAGACCTTCGGAGTGATGCTGCTTGCTCTCACGCTCGGCGGATGGCGCTCGGCAGCCGCTATGGTTCTGTACTTGATCGAAGGAGCTTCTGGCCTCCCGGTCTTCAGTCCCCACGGTTCCGGCGGTGCCGCGCAGCTTATCGGGCCGACCGGCGGATTTCTATTCTCGTACCCAGTCGCGGCCTTCATCGGAGGACTAATCGCACACAGTGTGGTGCAGCGATCACGGGTACTGGCCTTTGCTGCGGGAGCGTTCGCGACCGAGTTCATCATCTTTCTCTTTGGGGCGACCTGGCTCGAATTGCTTAGCCATCAGCCTGTACGCGCGATTCTGATTGCCGCGGTCCTTCCTTTCATTCCCGGCGAAGTCCTGAAGACCGCCACCGCCGTCGGACTCGCGTTGGGAAAGAAGTTGCGCTCGGCTCAAGCCTGATCTCAACTTTTCCTACGCAAACTACCTGATCGATTTTGCTTCCGCAGAAGGTACACTTAAGTACGCCATGTCCAGCTCCGTTTCGTCTATTCCGTCTGGTTCCGTTGTTCCTCAGCTTCGCGAAATCTCTGTCGCGCACAGCCCTGATTCCGATGACGCCTTCATGTTTTACGGCCTCGCAACCAACAAGGTGCGAGTGCCCGGACTGAAGTTCACGCACACGCTCTCCGATATCGAGACCCTCAATCGCAAAGCGCGCGAAGGTTTCTACGATCTGACGGCGGTCTCGTTCCATGCCTATCCGTATCTGCAGGATCAGTACGCGCTGCTGCCCAGCGGCGGCAGTGTCGGCGAAGGCTACGGGCCGATGATCGTCGCCAATAAAGAGCTGACGCCGGAGCAGATCAAGACGAAAAAGATCGCCGTTCCGGGGACGCTTACCACCGCCTACCTGGTTCTCAAGCTCTTCGCTCCGGAAGTACAGACGGAAGTGGTTCCATTCGATCAGATCATTCCGCAAATTCTCGAGGGACGGTACGAAGCCGGACTCATCATCCACGAAGGCCAACTCACTTATTCCAAATCAGGACTGCATCGGGTCGTTGATTTTGGAAAGTGGTGGCGGGAGCAGACAGCCTTGCCTCTACCGCTAGGCGGAAATGCGATCAAGCGCGATCTTGGTCTCGAACTCATGCATGAAGTCTCGGTCGCACTGCGCAACAGCATTCAGTACGCCCTCGATCACCGCGATGAAGCTCTCGAATACGCTATGCAGTTCGCGCGCGATCTCGATCGTCAGTCGGCGAGCAAGTTCGTCAGCATGTACGTAAACGAACGCACGCTAGATTATGGCCAGGAAGGCCGTCAGGCTATTGTTCGTTTGCTGGAGATGGGCTACGAGCAAGGCATCATCCCTCACAAGCCGCGCGTAGATTTCATCGACTAGCGACCGTGGAGCCGGCCGCCCTCGGCCGGGTTTTTCGTGCAAGCACCAGGCGTTCTCATAACGGATTCTCACTGGTTAAAGGCGGGATCATGTTCTCCACCTCCGCGAACGCCCGGCCGGGGGCGGCCGGCTCCGCGTCAGTTCGCAACTTCGCGTAAGCGCACAGCCGCGCTATATACACAAAATCGGCGCAAAGAAAATAAAGCAGAGAAATCGCAACAAAATCCGCGACGATCAAACGCGGATTCAATACGAGCGCGGCCACAGCAAACGAGAGCAACAACGCAACAACGAAAAACGCACCGCGAATCACACCACTCACGACTGAGACCTCTACAAGACGATCGCGGGTGCCGCGTGCGAACTCCCACACGCCTGCGGCAAGCTTCCCAGTCCCGGAAACAGCAAGAATAGGCGCAAGAGATAAATACCAATTCAGTGCCGCCCACGCGACTACGATCAAAACAAAGGCAGGCAGCAGAATCACAAGCACCACGCCGACGCTCGGTACGCCATCGCGGGAAACGGCAGTTCCAAGCAGTCCTGCAACAACTCCGGCAGCCACCCACGCCAGCACCGCAGCGAACGCAACGCCCGCACGCGCAACGCTGATCGCCGTGCACAACCGGAGGTCGGCGCCAGGAGCGAGTGCCGGACGCGCAACCGTGGCGCGCCGTCCGAGCGAGTTCAGCACAATCCAACACAGCGCGAGAAATACGCCGGCAGCGATGCCTACGCGCACGAGAGCGCGGCCAAGAGAGATCGCGGTTGCGGCGATACTTTGTGCCGTTTCCCAGGCGGAAAGCGGGCTGGAAGTGCTAAGAAAACGGCTATCGACTGGAACGTTGCCCAGCACTGCGAATACCGACAACCAGAGCACGACGATCGCGATCGCGCCAAACGTCCAGCGCCAGCCGATTTCGATCAGAAGCAGCGCAGGATCGCGCAGCACCTCACGAAATCCTTCGCGCATCAGGTTAGTCGGCATAACTATCGCGCGACGATGTTGACGAGCTTGTCCGGAACGACGATCAGCTTCACGACTGACTTGCCTTCGAGCAAAGCGTGAATTTTCTCGTCAGTCAATGCGCGAGCCTGAACGTCCGCTTCTGGCAATCCGGCAGGCACAATGATCCGAGAGCGATTCTTGCCGTTGATCTGAATCGGAATTTCGATCTCCTCTTCACGTGCCAATTCGGGATCGAATTTCGGCCATGGCTCGCGGAGCAACTGCGAACGCTCGCCCAACGTCTCCCACAACTCTGAGGCGAGATAAGGCGCAAATGGAGCAAGCATCAACACCAAATCACGCAACATGAGCCGAACTTGCTGCGCGGACACCTCACCCGAAACAATCTGCGAATCGGCTGCGCTGATGGCATTCACCAGCTCCATGATCGCGGCAATCGAGGTGTTGAAATGCCAGCGGCCCTCGAAGTCAGTAGAAACGCGTCGCAAGGTCTGGTGCAATTTGCGCTCGAGATCACGAGCGGCGGAACTGCCGGCGCGGCCTGACGGCCTTCCATCGCCGCCAGCGCTCTTTCCGCTTTGCAGAGCGGCATGGCGCGTGACCAAACGATGTACTTTGGCAAGAAACCGGCTTACGCCTTCCACTCCGTTTTCTTGCCAATCCAAATCGCGATCCGGCGGAGCCGCGAAGAGCGCGTACACACGCGTGCTGTCCGCGCCATAGCGCCCGACCATGTCGTCAGGCGAGACCACGTTGCCTTTGCTCTTCGACATCTTCGCGCCGTTCTTAATCACCATGCCTTGCGTGAACAAGCGCTCCACTGGTTCCGAGTTCTTGATCAATCCCAAATCCCGCATGACCTTGGTCCAAAACCGGGAATAAATCAGGTGAAGGATGGCGTGCTCGACGCCGCCGATGTATTGATCGATCGGAAACCAGTACGCCGCAGCCTTGCTGTCGATGGCCGCCGTCGCGAGCTTCGCATTGGTGTAGCGATAGAAGTACCAGGAGGAATCGACGAACGTGTCCATCGTGTCAGTCTCGCGCCGCGCTTTGCCGCTGCACTTCGGACACTTCGCATTTACGAACTCTGGTACGCGCGCCAGCGGCGAGCCGCCCTGCTGCGTGATCTCGACGTTATCCGGCAACAAGACCGGCAGATCCTTTTCGGGAACGGGAACGATGCCGCACTTGTCGCAGTACAACATGGGAATCGGCGTTCCCCAATACCGCTGGCGAGAAATTCCCCAATCGCGCAAGCGATACGTCACCATCCCTTTGCCGAAGCCTTTTTTTTCGGCATAGCGCGTCATTTTTTGGATCGCTTCCTGATTGCCGAGGCCGCTGAACTCACCGGAGTTGATGAGCAAGCTGTCCATCGCGGTGTATGGAAGCGTTGCCTCTTCGTGCTGACCTTCCTCGTGACGGCGAGGAAGGATCACGATGCGAATCTCGATGTCGTACTTTTTCGCAAACTCGTAGTCGCGCTCATCGTGAGCGGGCACCGACATAATCGCACCCGTGCCGTACTCCATCAGGATGTAGTTCGCGGCCCAAATCGGGATCTTCTCCTGATTGAACGGATTGACCGCGTACGCACCGGTGAAGAAGCCGTGTTTCTCCGCTTCGCCGATGTTTCCAGCTTCCCGCGCACGCCGTTGCTCGTCGACAATTGCGTCGAGTTTCGTGAGCAATTCGGAATCATCCCCAATCAAACGCGCTACTGCCGGATGCTCCGGCGCGAGTTGAAGCGATGTTGCCCCGAAAATCGTGTCAATGCGCGTGGTGAAAACGGTAATTTTCTCTTCCGAATCAGCGACTCTGAACTCGACCTGCGCGCCTTCGCTGCGTCCGATCCAGTTGCGCTGCATGGTGCGCACTTTTTCTGGCCAGCCTTCGAGCTTGTCGATATCCCGAAGCAATTCTTCCGCGTAGTCAGTGATGCGGAAAAACCACTGCTCTAAATCGCGTTGCTCAACCGGTGTTTCCTCGTGCCTCCAGCAGCATCCGTTTACGACCTGCTCATTCGCGAGCACAGTCGCACACTCCGGACACCAATTGACTTTGCTCTTGCGCCGGTACGCCAACCCGCGCTCATAGAACTTCAAGAAGAACCACTGATTCCAGCGGTAATAGTCGGGCAGACAAGTCGTAACCTCGGTATTCCAGTCATAGGAAAAACCGAGCCGCTTCATCTGCCGCTTCATGTTCTCGACGTTCTTGAGCGTCCACTCGCGCGGCGGAGTATTGTTCTTGAGCGCGGCATTCTCCGCCGGCAAACCGAACGCATCCCATCCCATCGGATGGAGCACGTTATAGCCCTTCATCCACATGAAGCGGGCGAGCGCGTCCCCGATGGAGTAGTTGCGGACGTGTCCCATGTGCAGCGCACCCGAGGGGTACGGAAGCATCTCGAGCACGTAGTACTTCTTGCGCGCGGAAGTCGCCGGCTCAGCGCGATACATCTCCGGCTGCGCCTGCCAACGATCAAACCATTTCTGCTCGATGCGCTGCGCGTCATAGCGCTGTTCGCGATCGCGCAGCTGCGCGGCGGGATTCAAGACCTCAGTTTTCTCGTGCTTCGACATCGGATTTGAATATTCTAAAGGAAGCCGAAAACGGCACGGACAAGAGGTCTGGGCAGTGATGAACTCGCGTCGCGCAAAGGTTCGGACGAGGATCGTTTAGTTAAGCAGAGTGAACGCGGACTGAAGGCAGACCGTGACATTCCCGATCGGATTTTCGTTCGACCTTCATGCAAACAAACCAGTCTCCAACTCTATTATCTATGCTGCTGCTTCATTTGATCCACGGCTGCTGCCGCTTGATCCAGAAGGCTGGCTTCGGCCTGGAGCACTCTGGCAACCTTAGCGATTTCAGGATCCGCATCGGCATAGCGTTTCTCTTCGATGGCCTCTCGCACTCCGGGCATTGTTTTTGGTGAGTATCCGGTGTACCAGCCGGGAGCATAGATCATGTGCTTGTACCAGGGGCGACGCGGTAGTCCTTCGTCCAGCGTAAGACGCCGCTCACTCTGCAGAAGTAATTGGTTCAGGGCTGCGAAGTCTGTCCCGGGCGACGCATCACGCAAAGCTCTTGCTGCTTTCTGATAATTGTCAGCGGCGCGAGTGAGCGCTGCGAGTGCGTTATCGATGGGCGCGAAGTTGATGAAAGGTGGAACCGCAGCACGCGGCGGCGGCAACGTCGGATGCCTCGGATCCGATGTCGCGGAGTACACGCCATCGTCGAGCTTCTGATTGGTATTATTCGCGTCGTCCTGCTGATCTTTCAGCAGCTTCTTGAGTTCGTCGTCATACTTCTTCATTGTGTCGGCGAAATCGGTGAACTGATACGGAAGCACGTCGGCGTCGGCAAAGCGCATCACCATGCTGCCGATGGTTTGCGCCAGAGCGCGCGAGTAGATGAACTCATTATCGGAAAAGTGCATGTACCAGTAGAGGTCGTCGTAGATCGAGTGATAAATGCCTGCGTTATCCTCTCCGACATAAGCGAGATTGAGTGATGCAACTCCGAGGTGATCGAGAAAAGTAGTGAAGTCGGTGCCGGAACCAAGTGGATCAATGCGCAGATCCGCACGCTGTCTTCCTTCCTTCTTTTCGTCGGCATCTCCTCTCTCAATTTCATTTGCCTGCTTTCGCTTCCACACAGAAATCTGTTTTTCCGGATCCTGAATGTCCTTTGCAACCTCATTGACAAATGCCTCGAGAGAGTGCGAGCCGCCGGCTTCGAGATAACCGCGCTCGTTCACGTCGCTGTTGATGTAGATGGCCGCGTGCTGACGCAGTTCATCAGCGTGGAACTCAGCCCATTCTGTGGAACCGAGCAGCATCGGCTCTTCACCGTCCCAGGCGCAATAGATGATGGTTCGCTTCGGTTTCCAGCCTTGCTTGAGAAGCTGTGAAAATCCACGCGCTTCTTCCAGAAGAGCAATCTGTGCCGAAATGGGATCCTGTGCGCCATTCACCCAGGCGTCATGATGATTGCCGCGCACGATCCAGATGTCCGGTTCGGTAGCGCCCGGAATTTTGGCAATTACGTCATTGACGGGCTTGATGTCCCAATTCGAAACTACCTTCAGATGTACTTTGGCCGGTCCAACTCCAACGTGGTAGGGCAATGGAAGGCCGCCGCGCCATTCACGCGGAGCCATCGGCCCCGCCAGTGCCTGCAGCAGCGGCTGCGCATCGGCATAGGAGATCGGCAGCACCGGAATCCTGGTAATTGTCTGTGCATCCTCACGGCGAAGACGCTTCGCATCCGGAGTCGCGCCAACTCCAGGCGTGAGCGGATCGCCGGGATAGCGCATGAAGTCCATCACGCTGCCGCGCTGCACGCCATCTGGCGGGCGCATTGGACCTTCAGGAAAAACCGGCTCTTCGAAATAGCCGTCATCATGCGGATCGGAATAGATGAGACACCCCACTGCCCCGTGCTCATATGCAACTTTGGGCTTCACGCCGCGCCATGACTCGCCGTATTTGGCGATGACGATCGCCCCTTTCACGGAGATCCCGAGGCGCTCCAGTTGCTCATAATCTTTGGGCACACCGTAATTCACGAATACGAGAGGCGCAGTTACATCGCCGTCGATGGAATAGGCGTTATACGTCGGCAACTGCTCGGATTTCTGCCCGCTGGTCGGATCGACAGCGAGCGTGGGCTCCTCGAGCTTGGCGCGAAAGTGAGTCGGAGCGATCAGCTCGACGATCCGCTCCTTCGGAGTGGGAAAAAGGACGTTGAAGGTTTCGATGTGAGCGTCGAGTCCCCATTCTTTGAACTTGCCGAGAAGCCATTCGGCATTCTCTTTGTCATACGGAGATCCGACATGATGAGGCCGCGCGCTCAGCCGCTCCATGTATTGGCGCTGCAGTGTCGAATCGGGAAGCGCCCGAAACTTTGTCTCCCAGCTTTGTTCCGCTTGCGAGGACTGCAGTGTGTAGCCGAAATAAATGTTCTCGTCAGTCGCACCGACCGTGAGAAAACAAAATGCAAAGAGAAGGACTGCAAGAGTGAGTTTTCGCATGCTGTCTCGCAGAGATGAAATGTAAGCGGGAGGAATTGTACTTGAGATTGATGGTGAGCCTGCTCCAAACCGGGGTTAACACGAAGGACGCAAAGGTTGACGGAGGTCACGATGCATGAAATCCCTGACCTTTGATTTCAAACCTCCGTGGCCTTCGTGTTAATCCCAAGGTTTGTACGACTGCTGCTCTAGAACTCCGCGACAGGCGCATTCTGCTTCGAGCCCACTCGTCCAGCTTCGATCTTCGCTACTGAGTAGTTCTCCGGACGAATTGGCGCTTCAGCCAGACGGCGAAGGAGCGCAATTTGCCCTACGTGCGTGAGCGCGTCGGCAATGGCGCCTTGGAAAATGCTTTCGCACGATGCGTGCAGCTTCTGTCCGGAAGCGATGTAGGAATCAAGTGCCTCAAGTGCTTTAAAGAAGCGGCCGCTGTCCTCGCTCCACGATTTCGGTCTGGTGTCCTGCCACACCTCTTTACCGCGAGCGGTGGAAAGCGCCCAGTCCATCAGGTCGCAAAGATGCGCCAGAATCTCTCCCGCCGACCTTGAACCCTTGCCGGCGCAAACTTCGCTGAATCCCTTCGGAACATCGCGCAGAGGCTTGGCCGCGCGATACGCAAGCGTCGCCAAGGTATGCCGGAAGGGCAGAACGAGCGATTCTTCGTGTTTCATTTTGGGCGTAGTTGTGCTCATGGCCAATCCTCCAGATTGAGGATTGTAGCGTGACTGCATCAGTAGGCACGCTGATACGGTATGCTCGTCCGTTGTCAGGGAAGCCGGTTTTGGAAAAAGTTACTCTCGAAATGCCGCAGTCTGCGAACGGCGGAGCCATTGCGCGAATCGTGCTCAGCCACGCAAAGCAGAACATCCTCGATTTTCAGATGATGGATGAATTGTCCGCATCACTGGATCAACTCGCGGCTCGCCGCGATCTTTCCACGATTTTGATCGAGGCCGCCGGAGAACACTTCTCTGCTGGCGTTGACATCCCTTCGCATACTCCAGAAAAAGTCGCCACCATGTTGGAGAAGTTTCATGGTGTGATTCGCAGACTGCTGAAAATACCGAAGGTGACAGTAGCGGCAGTGAAGGGAGCCTGCCTTGGTGGGGGCGCCGAACTGGCCATGACCTGCGACATCGTTATTACGACCGATGCAGCGCATTGGGGCTTTCCCGAAATTCGTCTGGGCTGTTATCCGCCGGTTGCCGCAGCTGCGCTTGCGTCCGTTGTCGGTCAAAAGCGCGCCGCAGAACTGATTCTCACCGGCCGGAGCTTCGATGGACGCGAGGCTGAGCGAATCGGCTTGGCAAACCGAGCGGTGCCCGCCGACACGTTAAAGGAAACAGCTTCCGAATATGTGCATCGGCTCGCGGAGTTGAGCCCAGCCGCGCTGACGAATGCCAAGCGGGCACTCTATGCCTGGGATGCTGCCCATTTTGAAAAGGGACTTGCACGCGCCGAAGATATTTATTTGAAGGATCTCGTCCGGACGGAAGATGCGCAGGAGGGGATTCGGGCATGGATGGAGAAGCGCAGTCCAAGATGGACTGGCAAATGAGAAAATTGGATGGAGGCTTTCAGCGTGGTTGATGCCAGGGATGCAGTGAAGATCGCGAAATCGTACTTTTTCGATCTGTTCAATGATCAATCTCCAATCAACGTCCAACTCGAGGAAGTTGAACGAACCGACGACGGCAGGTTTTGGCGGATTACGATTGGATATGACAGGTCGAGTGAGGCAAAGGATCTCAGATCGATACTCGGCCAGATTCCGAGGTACTACAAAGTTGTAACCATTGATGCGGCAACGGGGCAAGCTGAATCAGTGAAGATGCGCACGGTATGATTACGAGCCTGGCAGAGTTGGTCAACAAACATCGTGATCAAGGTGTCCTGGTCGACTCGAATTTGCTTTTGCTGCTATTCATCGGCAGCTATGAAAAGACGTTGATATCAAAATTCAAGAGAACAGAAAAGTTTCTCATTGAAGATTTTGAGACGTTGCTGAATTTCCTCAGCCTATTTCAGCAAATCGTGACGACCCCAAACGTAGTAACGGAGGTTAGCAACCTAGCCAACCAGCTTCCTGAGCACGCTAAAACAGGCTTTTATAACTTGTTTTATTCTTTAATTGATCGTTGGAACGAGCAGTTCACTTCTACTTCCCGCTTGCTCTCTGATGCACAGCTCAGGATCCTTGGAATCGCCGATCTCTCAATAAGCGCCGTCGCAGCTAGACCGATTCTGGTGCTCACTGATGATTTCCGGCTAGCAGGAAAGCTTCAGCAGCGCGGTCTCGACGTCGTAAATTTCAATCATCTTCGGTCTTATCTTTGGGAGTGACTCATCTCCATTCGTAGCCGCCGCTCAAGCCTGTCTCCGTGCAGTCTGAAGATCGGGATCTATGACTAAAGTTGCTTCAATGCAGGAGGCCATTGCCGAGTTCGTGCCCGACGGCTCAGCGGTCGCGATGGGGCTCCAACTCGAGCAGATGATCCCTTTCGCTGCCGGACACGAAATCATCCGGCAGAGGAAGCGCGATCTTCGCCTCATCGGTCCTATTTCGGATTGTCTTTTCGACCAGATCATCGGCGCCGGTTGCGTGAAAGACGTTGTTGCCGCCTGGATCGGAAACGTCATGATGGGACAGGCCTACAACTTCCGCCGCGCAACCGAAAGCGGCGAAATTCGCGTCTTCAACATGACGAACTTCACCGTTGCTCTGGGCCTGCAGGCTGGCGCGATGGGAGTGCCTTTCCTGCCGACGCGCACAGCAATGGGTAGCGATGTGCCCAAAGGAAATCATTTCTTCTATCAGATCATTTCCCCTTTTGAACCTAAGGAGACGCTGTTCGCCGTCCGTGCCATTGTTCCGGACGTGACCATCGTCCTCGTGCAGCGCGCCGACGAAGAAGGCAACGCTCACTGCTGGGGGAATCTGGGCGTGATGCAGGAGGCGGTGCGCGCGGCAAAGAAAGTCATCGTTGTAGCCGAGGAGATCGTGTCAGGCGACGTAATCGCCAGCGATCCAAACCGCACTGTTGTTCCTGGCTTTCTGGTTTCAGCTGTCGTACATGAGCCATTCGGAGCTCATCCTTCCCCGGTGCAGGGCTACTACAACCGCGATAACGAGTTCTTCCGCAGGTATCACTCGGAAAGCAAGACTCCGGATGACTATGTGGAGTGGAAAGCGAAGTGGATAGAAGGAGTGCGGAACCAGAGTGAGTATCTCGAACAACTCGGATCGGAGCGACTTGAGGCACTCCGAGTGAAGAAGCACGCATATTCAGCCCCGGCGGATTTTGGCTATTAACATCGTCGGCGCTGAAGTGAAAAGCAAATACAAGGTCCTTCGCCCAAAAGACGGGCTCAGGATGACACGGCGTTGGTGATACGGCGTCAGTTGTCCAATACTGTCGGCGACTTATACTCCGTGTCATCCTGAGCGCCTGCAGTTGGCGCGAAGGACCTTGTGTTCCGGCCTCATTGCTCGATCGGCGATGCTCTGATGCCGTACACCAACGACACACACCTTCCGATTGGCGAAAATTCGCGATGCTCCCGGTACTCTAAGAAGACACTCGGATTGCACCTCGTTCGCCCATGCCTCACAATCAGCATTTCTCATCTATGCGACTGATCTCAGTAGTTCTGGCTCTCGGCCTCTTTGTTCCTTTCTCCTCAGCACAAAAGACCTCCGCAGTTCATGGGCCCAAACCGGTGCTCGCAAAGCCTGGGGCTCCACGAAGTGGCAAGACGCCGGCAGCTTCGCAATTCAAGGTCCTCGATAACGTCATCGAAGATGCCATCGAGGATCAGCAGTGTCCGGGCGCGGTCGTGTTGGTTGGGCATCACGGGCGAGTCGTTTACCAGAAGGCCTACGGAATGCGATCGCTCGAGCCTACCCGAGAGCGCATGACTCTGGACACGATCTTCGACGTTGCCTCGCTGACGAAAGTAGTCGCTACGACACCGTCGGTGCTTCGCATGTTGGAGCTTGGAGAGATTCGGCTGAACGATCCAGTGGCGACTTACCTTCCAGAATTTGCCCAAAATGGGAAGGAGTACGTCACAATCCGCGAGTTGATGACGCACTATTCCGGATTGCCGGAAGATCTTGATCTAAAGATTCCATGGAGCGGAGAGGAAACCGCCCAGCAGATGGCTTTCGGGTCGGCGCTTGTCACGCCTCCCGGATCGAACTTCCGCTACAGCGACATCAATTTTGAAGTGCTCGGGTTTCTGGTGGAGCGCATCTCCAAGATGCCGCTCGACAAGTACGCAGACGCATTCGTGTTTCAGCCTCTCGGGATGAAGAACACGCGGTTCCTGCCGCCACCATCGTGGCGCAGCCGCATCGCGCCGACGGAATATGACGAGAATGGTCAGATGCTGCGCGGAGTCGTCCATGATCCAACAGCACGACGCATGGGCGGAGTCGCTGGACATGCCGGCCTTTTCTCAACCGCAGCCGACCTTTCGAAATATGCGCAGGCTCTCATTGATGCGATCAACGCCAAGCCGCAACGGAAACAGTTTCTAAAATCGCTTACCGTCATCAAAGCGACGCGCCCGCAACAGCCGCCAGACGCCGTGAGCCTGCGCGGCCTGGGATGGGACATTGATTCGGCCTTCTCCTCGAATCGCGGCGAACTCTTGCCGATTGGATCGTTCGGGCACACGGGATTTACCGGCACGTCGATCTGGATCGATCCATACACGAATACCTACGTCATCCTGTTGACCAACGCCGTGCATCCTCACGTCGGACACTCGGTCGTTGCGCTACGCAGTAAAGTCGCAAATGTAGTGGCAACGACGCTCGATCTTGGCGCGGAGCTTCATGGCAAGCATCCCCTGCTGGCGATTACCGGATACAACGAAGCCATGGCGGGAAGCCGCCGCATGAGCTATCGCAACACAAACGTGCTGAATGGAATTGACGTATTAGAGGCCACAAACTTCGCCGCGCTGAAGCCCTCGCAGGGAGACGCCCCGCCGCGAAAAATCGGCGTCCTTACGAATCAGATCGGAGTGGACGCGAGCGGCCGCCGCACGATTGACATCCTCAACGCGGTTCCCGGATTGAAACTCACGGCGCTGTTTGCGCCAGAACACGGTGCTGTAGGACAGCTTGACACCACGGACATCAACAATGCGACCGATGCCGCTACCGGCGTACCTGTTTACAGCGTGTACGGCGATACCGATGCCAAGCGCCGCCCGCCGCTCGATGTTCTCAAAGAACTTGATGCTGTGGTCATCGATCTGCAGGACGCCGGCGTCCGATTCTGGACTTACGACACCGCAACTGGATACTTCCTCGAAGCTGCAGCGCAGACCGGCGCCGACGTCATCGTTCTCGATCGTCCGAATCCCATAACGGGATCGATGATCTCCGGCCCAATTGCCGATCCAGACAAACGCAACTACGTCAGCTACTACATGATTCCATCGCGCCACGGAATGACGATCGGCGAACTCGCGCAATTGTTCAACGGCGAACAGAAGCTCGGCGCCAAGCTCACGGTGGTTCCGATGCAAGGATGGCAGCGCGGAGATTGGTTCGACTCCATCGGCCAGCAGTGGGTGAATCCATCGCCGAACCTGCGCAACCTAACCGAGAACACACTCTATCCGGGCGTTGCGCTCGTCGAAGGAACAAATGTTTCCGTGGGCCGCGGAACTGATACTCCGTTCGAGGTCCTTGGCGCTCCATGGATCAAACCGCAGGAGCTCTCGACTTACCTCAACGCACGGCACATCTCAGGAGTTCGCTTTATTCCGTACAGCTTCACGCCCAAATCGGCGGTGTATGCGAATCAACTATGCGGAGGCGTGAACATGGTGGTAGTCAATCGCCTGACGCTCGACTCACCGGAGCTGGGCATTGAGCTTGCCGCCGCGCTTCATAAGCTCTATCCCAATGATTTCCGCATGGACAAAATGATGACCATCGTCGCCAATCAGGAAACGATGGAGGATCTGAACCTGGGAGTGGATCCGCGCTTTATCTCTTCCAAGTGGAATGAAGCTTTGGAGAGCTTCCGCCCAATTCGGGAAAAGTACCTGATCTACAAATGATCCGCCCCGGCGGCATCTTCTTTAGATATCTCATCCTCAGCCCGCATCCTGGACGAAGGACCTTCTGAGACATCTCCCGCCAGAATGCGGTGAAGAGGTTCTTCCGCGTTACCCTGTTGTTCGATCACCAGCTGTGAGAGCTCTCGCTGTAGATCAGGATCATCGCCAAACGAAGGGAACCACTTCACGTCGGGCTCCCGCCGAAACCACGTGAGCTGTCTTTTCGCGTAATTGCGATGGCCCTGCTGGGCTTCCAGGATCGCCATTTGTTGCGACAGCTCTCCGCGCAGAAGCTGCACCGCTTGTTTGTAGCCGAGCGACCCAAGCGCCCGAGCGACAGGCCGGAGATCGGCAGTCGAAACGAAATCGGGAGATTGGTATGCGGTAAGCAGGCGCCTCGTTTCTTCTATCAAACCCGAATCAAACATGGCCGCGCAACGCGCGTTGATACGCGCATACAGATCATTTCGCGGAGGCTCGAGTCCGATGCGGCAGATGCGGAAGCCGGTGAGTGGATCTCGTCCTTTGTCCCACATCGCAGTGAGCCTCTCGCCGGCGAGCAAACACACTTCAATGGCACGAATGAGTTTCGGGGTGTCATTAGGATGAATTTTTGCTGCAGCGTCAGGGTCCAACCGTTCCAGAACGCGATGCAGATGTGCCACTGTCCTTTGATCTGCCTTGCGACGCAGCCGGATGCGCAGCTGCTCGGAGCGTTGAGGTCCTTCGAACAGGCCCTCGATCAGCGCCCGGAGGTACAGCCCGGTTCCACCAACTACAATCGGCAGCCGACCACGTTCATGGATGTCAGCAATCGCCTCCCGCGCCATGCGCGAGTAGTCGCCAGCCGTCAACTCCTCTGAAGGCGCCGCAACATCGATTAAATGATGCCGAATCCTTTGGCGCTCTTGCTTCAACGGCTTCGCGGTGCCAATTTCGAGTTCGCGATACACAGCCACTGAGTCGCAACTTACGATCTCCCCCTCAAGCTCTTCGGCGAGCTTCAGCGACAGCGCGGTTTTTCCACTCGCGGTCGGTCCGAGGATGACGAGCAACAATGGCTGCATAGCAATTAGCCCGAAAGAATCGTTTCAGAAAAATTGATTTGAGGGAAGGAGAAACAGAACCGCCGGGCAGCAGCGCGCGGCCGACAAGCGCGACCAGGGTAACGGAACCGACGCCGGTAGGCGGCGGGGCAGCCGCGTGTGTTGCGGCTGCGTTTCTGCGCAATTGCTGGCAGTATCATCGGGTTCGGAGTTCGCCTTTCGGTGCCCTCCGACCCACCGGCTACCGTCGCCGGTTCTCTTTTGCATTTTTCCGCAGCCTGTTGAAGTCGGGGCCCCGCCATGCAATGCCTCCGACCCGTAGCGGCTTCGTCAAACTCTCGCCCAGTGACCGGCTTCAACTTCTTTCAACGGCACATCGGCATATTGCCGTGCTTCCACCATCGCCAACGCACGGTCTCGCCGGCTGCGCAACGTGGGGATCGCGTTGAGCAGTCCGCGAGTGTACTCATGCGCAGGGGCAGTGAAGACCTGGCGCGCGCTGCCGCTTTCCACCATCTGCCCGCGATACATCACCGCTACACGATCGGAAACCTGCGAGACGACGCCGAGATCGTGCGAGATGAAGAGCATCGATAGCGAAAACCTCTCGCGCAAATGCGCCAGCAACTCGAGGATCTGCGCCTGCACGGTTACGTCGAGAGCAGTCGTAGGTTCGTCGGCAATCAGCAGTTGCGGACGATTCACGATGGCCATGGCGATCATGACGCGCTGTCTCTGCCCGCCCGAAAGCTGGTGAGGATAGTCGCGTGCGCGACTTGCAGGATCGGGAATGGCAACGTCGGTAAGCGCTGCCACAGCTCGGTCAAAGGCTTCTTTTCGACTGACGCGCTCATGAGCGAGCACGGCCTCGGCAACCTGATCTCCGACGCGCATCAGGGGATTCAGGGCGGTCATCGGCTCCTGGAAGATCATCGCCATCGCTTTTCCGCGCAACTCGCGCATCTTCTCTTCCGGAGCGGTCAGCAATTCTTCTGCGGCAAACCGAATGCTGCCACTCACGCGCGCTTGTGGAACCAGCAGCCTCATGATTGCCAGCGACGTGACCGACTTCCCGCTGCCGGATTCGCCGACTAACCCAAGCGCCTCGCCGGATTCGATCGCGAAGCTCAGATCACGCACGGCGCGGCTCGGGCCAAAACTGATGTCGAGGTGCTCTACGCTCAGCAGCGGCATATTGGCGGACTCGCATTCATAACACATTCATTGCGGTTTTCACCACGGAGACACGGAGAGCACGGAGGAAAATGAGAGCATTTTGTTGTTCGTGTAGACACAAAGAGCAGAAGGCGAGGTCTTTCGTGAATGCCACATTGCGTGGACTTCGTGTGTCCCCGCACCGCCCGAGTCCCGCGTTTTGTGCGGGACGCGTGGAAGTAGCCCACCATGCAGCGAAGCGGAATGGTGGGTAACGGTGATTACGATTCGGAGTCCGGCGTCTAGCCGGACGAATGAGAATGTGGGCTATTCCTCATTCCCAATTCAAAACCCGAGATTCTCAGTCGTCCGGCTGAAAGCCGGACTCAATCCGTTCTTTCTTCTCACCCGCCATTCCGCTTCGCTGCATGGCGGGCTACTTGCACGCGTCCCGCCGATTGGCGGGACTTCTCCACAACTTGAGGTGAATGAGCTCCAGTGCGACGATTTCGGCGGACTACAGTCACAAGAAACCGCCGTAAGCAGATTTCTCGACTACAGCAACTGGAAACATGCTGTAGAAGAGCCTTCTTCCTGTAACCTGTCCCCTGTTCCCTGTACCCTGCTTCTCCGGAGACTCCATGTTTCGCACACTTGTTCTGTGCTGTGCTCTTAGCACTCTGCTACTGGCTCAACCTGCACCGCAATCGAGTTCCCCCCCGCAGAAGCATCCGTTCACGTTCGAAGACATGATGGCGCTGAAGCGCATTGGCGATCCGCAGGTTTCGCCCGACGGACGCTGGGTCATCTTCTCCGCCGTGCACGTAAATCTCGCCGAGAACACGCGCAGGCCGCATTTGTGGATCGTTCCCGCTGCGGGCGGGGAATCGCGGCAGCTTACGACCGGGCAGGCGGGCGAGAATCGCGGACGTTTTTCTCCGGACGGCAAGAGCATCCTCTACACGTCGGCAGCCGTAGGAGGAGAACAGATCTGGGTCTCGGGTTTCGATTCCCAATCTGGCACTCTGGCCGGCGAGGCGCACCAGCTTACTTCACTCTCCACCGAAGCTGACGGAGCGCTCTGGTCTCCGGACGGCAAGAACATTCTGTTCGTCTCTGAGGTCTATCCCGATTGCAAAGACGACGCCTGCAACCGAAGCCGCGATGAGACATTAGCCAAGTCGCCGGTGAAAGCCAAGATTTTCACGCGGCTCTTCTACCGTCATTGGTCGAGCTACACGCGTTTCAAGCGCAGCCACCTGTTTGTGGTTCCCGCCGCGGGAGGCACGCCGGTGGACATCACTCCCGGCGATCATGACGTGCCGCCCTTCAGCCTCGGCGGCCAGGACCTCTATGCCATTTCTCCCGACGGGCAGGAGGTCGCCTTCACCAGCAACATCGACGAGGTCGAGGCAACGAGCACGAACAACGAAGTTTTTATAGTTCCCATTACGGGAGGAACTCCGAAGAAGATATCCAGCAGTCCGGGCAGTGACTCCACGCCGCTCTACTCGCCCGATGGCCGTTACATCGCCTATCGCTCACAGGCGCGGGCAGGATACGAGAGCGATCGCTTTCGCCTCTTTCTTTACGACCGCAAGAGCGGGACAACCACCGGCCTGACAAAGAATTTTGATCGCTGGGTGGAAGCTTTCGCCTGGGCTCCGGATTCTTCGGCCATCTACTTTGTCAGCGAGGATCACGGGACAGCGCCGCTGTGGCGTGTAGCAGTGAACGGAGGCGAGCCGCAGAAGGTGATCGCGGGCTTCAACGACGAGCCGGCAATCGCGCCCGACGGTCACACCATCTTCTTCAGCCGCATGTCGATTGCGGCTCCGAACGAGATCTATAAAGCTCCGATTCCCAGTTCAGGAATCGCCGAAGCTCAGCAGCTTAGCCACGTAAACGACGCAGTACTCTCGGCAGTCGACATGACTCCCCTGGAGTCATTTGAGTTCACGGGAGCGAACAAGACCAAAGTCCAAGGCTTTTTGTTGAAGCCTCCGGGCTTCAGCGGGGCGAATAAATATCCGATGAAGTTCCTCATCCATGGTGGCCCGCAGGGCGCATGGGGAGACGACTGGTCTTACCGCTGGAATCCCGAGCTGTTTGCAGCAAATGGATATGTAGTCGTCATGATCAATCCACGCGGCTCTACCGGCTACGGACAAAAGTTTATCGACGAAATAAATGGGGATTGGGGCGGCAAGCCGTATGTCGATCTCATGCGCGGTCTCGACTATGTCGAGAAGACCTACCCATTCATCGACAAAGACCGCGAGTGCGCGCTCGGCGCTTCCTATGGCGGATACATGATCAATTGGCTGCTCGGCCATACGAATCGCTTCAAGTGCCTGGTCTCGCACGACGGCATGTTCAACGACGTTTCCGCTTTTGGAACTACCGAGGAGCTGTGGTTCAACATCTGGGAATTCAAAGGCACGCCCTGGACGAATCCGACGACGTATAAGAAATGGTCGCCGAATCTTTCAGCGCCCAAATTCAAGACACCAACTTTGGTCGTGCATGGCCAGCTTGATTACCGCCTCGATGTCTCAGAAGGATTTCAGCTCTTCACCACGCTGCAGCTGCTGAAAGTTCCGTCGAAGATGCTGTATTTCCCCGACGAAGGGCATTGGGTGCTGAAACCGCAAAACAGCCGGCTTTGGTACAAGACTGTGAATGATTGGGTGGATCAGTGGGTGAAGCCGCGGTGAGTGACGCACAGCCAATCAAAGAATGACAGGCCTGAAAGGCCGAAAGAAGAGCAGCCCAGGGCGTAAGCCCTGGGACAACACCAACGGAATCGAGCCCCGAAGGGGCGGCATTTATGACATTCCCATATCGGGATACCTCGTTAATGGTTATGCGATCTCTCCTGCGCGATTGCTGTTGTGCTGATGAATTCCTGGTTCGGTAACGTGAGCGATGCCGCCCTTTCAGGGCTCATGCCGCGCGATTTTTCTTGCCCAGGGCTTACGCCGCTGGGCTGAGCATCTTTCGGCCCTTTGGGCCTTTTTCCCTTGTTCGACCAAACCTTAGGACCACCTTCAATCTTGGGGTAGGCAGATAAACAGAAAACACCGGGCCTTAGACTGCGGTTCAGTACAGGGAGGTGGGAAAAACTCCGCGCGAGGTGACGTTGTTTTTGCCATGGACTGCAGTTAAGAAATTGCCAGCGCCTACCGGCGCCGGTTCTGTCTCTCTTCCCGATCCCCAACAAACAGGCCCGTTCATTGCGACCCTCCTCACGGCTATGCCACAATCTGGCTCATGCGTCGTAGTTGTCTCTCCTTCTTTTTTCCCATTTTTCTTTTAGCCGCTCTCAACGCTCAGGTCGCTCCCGGCGCTCCCGGCCAAATGGCGCACTGGACCAATGGGAACAAACAGGGAGTTGGTACTTCCAATTCATTGGCTTCTCACGTTTGGTACACGCTGGGAAGCGACGGCGCGCTGAACGAGGTCTACTACCCGACTGTCGACAAGGCCAACACGCGTTTGCTGGACTTCGTTGTGACCGACGGCAAGAGTTGGTTGGAGCAGGAGTCGGTCGATACCACGCACCAAATCGAAGTGCCGGACACGGAAGTACTGAGCTTCCGGCAGGTGAATACCTCCAAGGCCGGCCATTATCGGATTACGAAGACTTACATCACCGATCCGGAACACGACACGCTCTTAATTCAAGTGAGATTTCAACGCCTCAAATCCGGGCCGGTGCAGCTCTACGTCTATTACGATCCCTCGATCAACAACAGCGGCATGCACGACACTGGATACAGCGTTGACGATGTACTGGTCGCCTCAGACAACGGCATTGCTTCTGCGCTCGCGAGCAGCCTGCCCTTCGTGAAGACGACCAGTGGATACTTCGGAACCAGCGACGGATTTACTGAACTGAAGAAAGACTTCGCGCTCAAAAACACATTTGCGCGCGCCCAGGATGGGAATGTAGTGCAGGTCGCGGAGCTTCCGCAGGCAGCGACAAAAGACGTGAACTTCACCATCGCGCTTGCTTTCGGCTCTGAGGGAGAAGTTGCGATCGACACTGCCCGCAAGTCGCTGCAGAAAGGCTTCGAGCACGCGTACACCGAATACGCGAAGGGATGGCGTGATTGGATCGAAACGCTGAAGCAGGTCGATCCGAAGTATCGCGATCAATATCAAATTGCAGCGATGGTGATGAAGGCGCATGAAGATAAGACCTATCGTGGGGCCGGCGCGGCCTCGCTGACGATTCCTTGGGGAGATGAAACCGATGCGGATCAGCCGTCGGTCGGCGGCTATCACCTGGTTTGGTCTCGGGACCTGTACGAAGTTGCTACCGCGTTTTATGCCATGGGAGACAAAGAAGCCGCGGATCGCGCGCTGAACTATTTGTTCAACGTGCAGCAGAAGCCGGACGGCTCGTTTCCGCAAAACTCGTGGCTTGACGGCCGTCCATTCTGGGGCTCGCTGCAGATGGACGAAGTTGCCTATCCGCTGATTCTTGCCTGGCAGCTTGGCCGCACCGACTCGCAGACCTACGACAAGCATGTAAAGCCGGCGGCGAACTTTATCGCGAAGAATGGCCCGGCGTCGCCGCAGGAGCGCTGGGAAGAGCAGTCCGGATATTCCCCTTCCACTATCGCTGCCGAGATTGCCGGCTTGATCTGCGCGGCGAAGATCGCGCAGATGGATCACGATGACGCGTCCCGCACTGCGTGGCTGAATCTCGCCGATGACTGGTCGAACAAACTCGAAGGCTGGACGGTTACGACCAACGGCAAATACGCCGATCGCTACTACCTCCGCTTGACCCAGCACGGCGATCCGAACGCCGGCGAAATGATCAACATCGCCAACAAAGGCGGCACCTGGGATGAGCGCGAGATTGTTGATGCCGGGTTCCTCGAGCTGGTGCGCCTGGGAATTCGTCCGGCAAGCGATCCGCTGATCGCGAAATCACTCGGTGTAGTGGATACCGTGATCAAGGTCGATACGCCGAATGGTCCGGTTTGGTATCGCTATAACCATGACGGCTATGGCGAACAGGTGGACGGGCATGGCTATAACGAAGTTGGAGTGGGACGACTCTGGGTGTTGCTGGTGGGCGAGCGCGGCGAGTATGCGGTTGCGTCGGGGCTGGATCCGTCGCCTTATCTCGACGCCATGCAGAAGATGGCGAACGCTGGCCACATGCTGGGGGAACAGGTATGGGATCGCAAGGACTCGCCTGACCCGTCGCGCTTCCAGATGGGCGAGGGGACCGGTTCGGCTACCCCCCTGAACTGGACCTGCGCGCAGTTTGTACGCCTCGCCGTCGCCGCCGAGGAGAAAAAGCTGCCGGAGACTCCGGCGGTGGTCGCTGAACATTTCCAGCAGCTGCGCAAGGCGAGTCTCAGCAATTCCGGCCAATCGAATACGACAACCGCAGTTACCCGCTGAGTCGTCGTAACGCGCTCCTGGCACAGCGCGTGTCCCCCGTTACCGAGCACAAGTGTGAATCCGCCGCAGTGCAAGCTTTCGCTTGCTTTTCGCGGGGGAGCTGTGATAGCACGGAATATGTGGGGCGCGCGGCGCAGAGGGGAAATCTCAGAGCTGGCGGACGCAATGAACGGCCGAGGCGAACCGGAAGCCAGAGGTCCTCGATTCAGGGCTTTCGGCTGAGATCAACCAATGCGGGCTGGTCTTGCAAGCACGAGGATGATTGTTTTCTTACGCTGAGAATCCGAGCTAGCTTTCATGTTTGCTGGGCAGATTAACGCCAAACCATTTTTGCAGTGAGTGGCGTCGCGGTGATAGAGGGAAATACGCTGTTTTTACGCTGTTATTTTTGCGAAATTTGCGAAAAATGGGCAGAAAGCAGCAAAGTCCAAAAACGTACGCTGTTCTTTAGGCTGTTCTCAGCGAAAAGGTTTTTAGGACGTTCTCGCCTCGCCGGGCTCACGGCTCCGAAGTCTTTTTTCTGTCTCCTACACATTGGTAACCTGCCAGGCTGCTGATTCCATTGAATTTCAACAGTTGCTGCTGTAAGTTGCGGGTCGGGACTCCTCTTTTTGAGCAGAAGATCGCTCGAAACCCGTGAAATATCAGTAGCTTGCATCAGGCTGGAAGCGCCGCCCAGATCGGCGCATTCGTCCGTCAAGAAACGTATGGTGCCTACAGTAGAGAAGATCGGACGTTACGAAATCGTGAGTGAGTTGGGCCGCGGCGCGATGGGACTCGTGTACCGCGCGGTGGACCCCAACATCGGCCGCGCGGTCGCGCTCAAGACCATGCGCGTCGACGTGCATGGCATGGAGCACGAGGAAATGCTCCGCCGCTTCAAGAACGAAGCTCGGGCCGCCGGCCTGATGAATCATCCCAACATCGTCACCATCTACGACGCCGGCGAAGTCGATGGCCTCTTCTACATCGCGATGGAGTACCTGGAAGGGGAAACGGTTCAATCGCTGATGATGCAAAAGCGCGTTCTGCCGGCTGAGCAGATCGTCGAGATCGGCGTTCAGGTATGTGCCGGGCTCGAGTACGCGCACCAGATGAAGGTGATTCATCGCGATATTAAGCCGGCGAACATCATGATTACGCGCCAGAACGTGGCCAAGATCATGGATTTCGGTATCTCCAAAGCCGCGGGCACGATGACCAACACCAGCCAGGTGCTGGGCACGCCGAATTACATGGCGCCCGAGCAGGTGAAGGGACTGGACCTCGATGGCCGCGCCGATCTTTTCAGCTTCGGTGTAGTGCTGTACGAGATGGCTACCGGCGAGCGTCCGTTTGCCGGCCAGAACGTGACGACGATTATTTACAAGATCGTCAACGAGAATCCCGTTGCTCCGAGCGATAAAGAAGCGAGCGTCCATCCTGGGCTGAGCGCAGTCATTGCGCGCTGCCTGTCGAAGGACCCGACGGAGCGCTATACGAGCGCCGCCGACCTGGCGCGCGATCTTGCGAACTACCGCTCGATCGGCGCCGAAGGCGAAGACACTTCCGTCATTCCCAATTCGGTGCGGGTGCAGGCGACTCAGCCGGTTGGACCGCCGACGGGAACCTGGAGATCGACTGCTTCGTCCAATGGCAATGGAGCAGGACCGGCGAGCTCAGGAACGCTTCGCCGACAGACAATCAAGCAAACGACGGGAATGATGAGGCGCGCCGGCGTGCGTCCCAGTCGTCTACGCGATAAAAATGTGCTGGCCCTCACCGCATTTGCAGTTGCGATTGTCGTGGTCATGGCAGGGTTATATCGCGTGAAGCATCGCGCTCCTGCCACACAGCTTCCGGCGATGGTTGCACAACTGAGTGTTCCCGCACCGCTGCCGACGACGCCTATTCAGCCTGCAAAAACAACTCCCGAGCCCACCGCCAAGGCTGTAAAGACAGGAGTTCAGGAACCGCCAAATGCAGCTGCGAGTACGCCAGTGACGGCTCCAAAGAGCGAAGTAAAGGCCGATCAACCACATTTGGAAGAAGCTGAGGTGAAAGAAACTAAGCCTCAGAATGGGAAGCGGGAAGTCAGATTCCGTTCCAATCCTGAAGGTGCGTTCATCCAGATTGACGGCCAGTCCAGTGAAGCGTGGGTGACGCCGTTCACAACCTCCGATATCACTCCAGGCTCGCACGAAGTAGTCTTCACGAAGGTTGGCTACTCGCCAGAGACACGTACATTTGAAATCGGGTCAAAGAGTTCTTCTTACAGGGTCAACCTTGTGCCGATTACTACGGCGATCGCGATCACCAGCGAGCCGCCGGGAGCAGAGATTGAGATCGACGGCCACGATACCACTCGTGCGACCCCAGCGCAGATTCCGGTCGCCGAAGGCGAGCACAACGTTCTGGTCCGTTTGGAAGGCTTCCGCAGCGCAGAATTGAATGCCGATGTAAAAAAAGGCCAGATCTACCAATTTCATCCGATGCTGAATCCTGCAGGTGCGCCGCAGGCGGGTAGTGCCTCACGACTGTCGAAGCTTTTCGGCGGCGGCTTTCGCGCCAAAGGCGTGATTGATTTCGTCAGCAGCCCTCCGGGTGCGCGCATTTTCATCCACGGACGTGCCGCACAAATCGCGACTCCGGCGCACGACGCGTTTGCGCCCGGCGATTACGCGATCGAACTCCGCGAGCAGGGATATAAGCCCGTTAAGCAGATTGTTCACGTGGAACCAGGGAAGATCAGCAAAGTCGAAGCATTGCTCGAACCGCAACAATAGTCTATGAGCCGCATTATCATCTCAGGCCCAGATGGCAAGCGCGGCGTCCTCGAATTAACCAAGCCTGTGGTCAGCATCGGCCGCGGATCAGCCAATGATCTTGTGCTGCAAGACAGTAGCGTCAGCCGCTTTCACGCGGTCATCAAGGTCCAAAACGGGAAAGCGTTCATTGCCGACCGGGACAGTACAAACGGGATCATTGTCGGCGGACAGCGTGTGGATGAATGGCAACTGCAAGACAGCGATGTCGCCAAACTCGGATGTTACGAGCTGCGCTACGAGGAAGTACGCGATTCCGGAATTCTGATCAAAAGCTCCGATCTGCTTTCCACGCTGAATAAAGTCCTGCGCCGCAACCGGGCTGAGGACATTGCGACGAAGGTCGCGGGACAAGTGTCGTCAGAGCTGACTCACCAGATCGAACGGTTGGAGCGCGAGAATCAACTGCTGAGCATGGTCTACGACGCCGGAATCGCGCTCAGCTCCAGGCTCGCGCTCGACGAAATCTCTGAGCAGGTGATGAACTTCGCATTCCGCATTGAAGGTGTGGAGCGCGGATTCATGATGCTCTTCGATGAAAACGGCGAGGTTGCTCGCCAGAGCGAAGTTCGGTATCGCCAGCCCATCACAAATGGAGGCACGCAACCGCACATCATACTGAGTCGTGCCATTCTGGAACGCATTCGCGAGGAACAGAAGCCCATTCTGGTAACCGATGCTGACACCGACGAGCGCTTTACCGGCAGCGAAAGCATGCGGATTGCAGGTCTGCGCTCGGCCATGTGCGCTCCTCTGCTGGGACGAGGAAAGTTGTTCGGAATTCTTTACGTCGACAATCTCGCTCGTCCTCATGCATTCACGCAGGATGAGTGGAACGTGTTCGCCTTATTAGCAACGCAAGCGGGAGCAGCCATCGACACGCTCACAGCGCATGAACAAATTGCGCAGCAAGTTACCCAGCGTACCGCTTTGGAACGATTTCTTGCACCCGAAGTGGTGGAGATGGTGGCAAAAAATCCGCAGGACGTGCGCCTCGGCGGCATAAATCAAAAGGTCAGCGTCCTCTTTGCCGACATCCGCGACTTCACTACTCTGAGCGAAAAGATGAAGCCGGAGAAGGTGGTCGAAATCTTGAATCACTATTTCACCCACTTTACTGAGATCATCTTCGATCACGGTGGCACGCTGGATAAGTTTCTGGGCGACGGCGTGATGGCCGTTTTCGGCGCGCCCGTCAGCAAGGGCAATGATGCGGAGAACTCGGTACGCGCCGCGCAAGCGATTCAGCGGCTTGTGGCGGAATTGAATCGTGACGCCGCAGAGCGTGAGTGGCCCGAGATTCGCGTCGGCGTCGGTGTCAATACGGGAATTGTCACCGCTGGGAACATTGGCTCGCCAAAACGAATCGACTACACGGTAATCGGGGACACGGTGAATACTGCATCAAGATTGATGGCGAGCGCCTCCTCGGGGAAGATCATCATTTCTCAACATACCGCGGCGGAACTCTCGCCTGAGAAGTTCCCCCTGCGCGCCCTGGAACCGCTCCGACTGAAGGGCAAAACAAAGCCTGTGCGTTGCTTCAGCGTGGAATGGCGCAAAGCCAAAGCTGCCAAGCGATAGGTGAATGCGTCGGTACTGATCCCATCGCGGAAGCATCTGTGTACAAAAGTCTTTCCTGCATGGACTTTCTGAGGCATAATCCGCCGAACCCACAGGAGAGATTCAATGGCAAAACGTATAGTGCTGGCCGCCGTTCTGGGCGGGCTGGCGATGTTTCTCTGGTCTTCGATCGCCCACATGGCTCTTGGACTCGGCTCGCTCGGAATTCAGGACATCCCCAATGAACAGGCAATGATGGGAGCAATGAAGAGCAATCTCCCGCAGCAGTCCGGCTTTTACTTCTTTCCCGGATTGGGAGTCGCTCCCGGCGCTTCCCGCACGGAACGGAATGCCGCGATGAACGTGTATCAGCAGAAGGTCGCCAACGGCCCGAGCGGAATTCTTGTGTATCACTCGAGCGGGCAAAAGGCGATCAGCGCCGGTCAACTTTTGATGGAACTCGGCACGAATGTTGTCCAGGCGCTGCTCGCGGCGATCTTGCTCGCCTTTGCCGGATTGCGGAGTTATGGAGCGCGCGTAGGCTTCGTCGCCCTTGCGGGCGTGATGGCGGGAATCACCACCAACATTTCTTATTGGACGTGGTATGGATTCCCCGGCAGCTACACCGCAGGTTATGCGTTCACAGAAATCATGGGATACGTGTGCATCGGCCTGGTTGCGGCAGCGATCGTGAAGAACTCCAAGGCTGTCGCGATCAGTGCTCACGCCGCTTAGGCGCTCGTCGGCAACGAGCGCGCCCAGCTATTGCTGCTGCGGATGGGGACGAGTCTGGTCTGCGGCCGCCGGCGGCACTGCGCTGCCTTGCTTGAGGTTTTCAGGCGCAGGAGGCTTCACCGGAACGCTGCGTTTGTTGGTGGTCTGCGTGCCACCATCCGCCGGCGTACGCTCATGCGATGTTTCCTGCTCCGACATAGAGGCATTCTTCTCCGGAGCTGCCGAGTAATTGCATGCCACTGAAAAAGTGAGGGCTGCCGCCAGAGTACCTGCAGCGATGAGTCTGCTGAGCTTTCCTTCCATAGCCAGTGAGATGGATGCTACTCGGGATTGAGTGGCCTGGCCAAGAAACGTGGAGCCGGGCGCCCTCGCCCGGGTGTTACGTCTTGGGAAGGCAGTTTGGGAGGAGATTCAGAACGAAGGAAAGGTTTAGGGGAACGCAATGACTTACGATTACGTTCCCGCAAATACCTATTACTTCACCTGCAGCAACATCTGCGTTCCGCTGTCGAGCTTTACATTTTTCCCCGTCGATGTGATGACGGATCCGCTGGCGCTGTTCGAGGCAGCGCTGCTGAGTGACAGACCGCGCAGGCCGACCACACCCTGACTCTGCGAGGTGAGCTGGCCCGCAGCTCCGCGCGTAGCTCCGCTGAGTGTGCCGCCGGCATTGGCTCCAACGCCCGCTGCAGTGTTGCCTACGCCGTTCACGGCGCCGCCAGCCGTACTCCCGACCGCACTGGTAGCTCCGCCCGCTACATTGCCCGCTCCGCCGAGTAGGCCGCCACCAGCGCGAGGAGCAGACCCCGAAACATCGCTGCCGAGCGAGGAGTTGCTCGCCGATCCGAAGTTGTCGTCACCCATGCTGGCCGAGGCGCTGTTGGCCGATGCAGCCAGCGCGCGGATGCTCGCGTTTAACGGAATCTGCTGCCCGTTCTTCAATACCGCTTGGTCGAACGCAATTCCGAGCGCGGATTCCGAATCCCCCTTGGCTTTTGCTTTGGCGTCGGTGACATGACCCATCAGGCGCGAACCTCGGGGAAGGACTACTCCCGAATCGGAACGGACGTCCTGCGTCGTCTTGGCGACGACCTGATCTCCGGACTTCGCTTTGCGGGCGTCAATTGGTTTGCTCAGCGTTGCGGGAATGGTTGTGCCCGCGGCGAGTGATCCGGCGCTATTCGTGTTTACGGCTGCGCCGTTTACCGAAGCCGCGCTGGAACTTTCACCGCCGGCGTTCGCATTTGATCCATGCCGGTGAGCATTCACCCCGGCATCGACGGAGATGCTGGAATTCACATTCGCGTTTGTCTGTCCAGCCTGAACGCTGGTGTTGGTATTGGCTGAGCCACTAGCTTCTGCGCCAGTCTGGGCGGATGCTCCCAAACTCAAGAGACTTGCCGTCGCAACTGCAATCAAGAACTGCTTCATACTTTCTCTCTCCTTTAACTCCCGAATCGAAACTAAAGCTGAAAATCGAATGTCGTTGCGCAATGGATTTCAAGATGAATCGCGCTGCGCCCAAGGATTACCTGGCTGCCCGGTCGCTGGTACTGCGCGAGTCGGTGTTGATCATCTGCATCGACGTCACCGAGTACTCGCGCTCTTTTCCGTCGAGTTCCGGTACGGCAAGCAAAAGCTTGTCTTTCTTAATGCGGAACTCAGCGCGCTCGCCCACAGGCAGCAGAACAGGATGCTTGTCGTCGCGCGGACGAATGCGATACATCACGCGGTCGGTCTTGAGTACGTACTCCTGGCACAGCATTTCGCGCGACTTCTTGTGCGCGCCGTCTGTGCCAAGGATCTCTCCGGCAAAGCTCTTGCCGCTGTTTTCATCGACGCCGCATGCCACTGCGTCCATGTTGGTAATCGTTCCGGTCTGATGGAAGACAGGCTCATCTTTGGATTTGGCGAACGCAAATGAACCCAAAATGAGCAAAATGCAAACTGCGAATAGCGACTTCATGGCGCCTCCTGGTGAACAGGAGACGAATTGCAGACGCTGTGCCATATCCAGAGTAGATGCTGAATTCAGAGCAGCAGGTTGTATTTTCAGCAACTTACGCCTGGTAACGCGCAGTAGGTCATGTTCTCGCGTTACGGGAAATTCCTACCTGCACTGGAAGAAATGCAAGTGTTACTAGCGAGTTCGATGATGCAATCAAAATGGTTGCCTGAGGTCCAGATCGGGCCATCGGGTGATCGGGAGAAGTGAAGGACCAAAACCTGACGCGGATTTCGCGGATGGGACGCGGATTAACGCGGAATTTTGAGAAACATTTCCCTTTCAACCCATAGGCGGACCGCGGCTTCTTTTATCGTGCAGGACCGTTGAAGTAGCAACAAAATAACACCGTCCCACTTCCGCGTGAATCCGCGGGCGAAGCATCCGCGCAATCCGCGTCCTGTTTTGCCTTTGGTGTTGCTTTCACTTTACCCGATGGCCCGATCACCCGATCCATTGACCCGATATAATTCGCTCGCTCATGATTACTCGTCGCGAATTTTCCAAGCTCGCAGGACTATCCGGTGCAGCGGCTCTCATTCCCGAAATTGCACACGCACAAGAACCCAAAGCTACGGCTCTGCCCCCATCAATTGCCGAACTTCAGTCGCGAAAGAGTGAAGCCAGGCCAATCACGGTAGAAGAACGGCGTGAGCGGCTCGAACGCGCGCGACAACTTATGCGCGACAACAAGCTGGACGCGATCTTCATGATCGGCGGCACCTCGCTGCTGTACTTCACCAATATCCGCTGGTGGAACAGTGAGCGGCTGTTTGCGGCGATCATTCCGGCGAAAGGCGACCCGTTCTACGTTTGTCCGGCCTTCGAGGAAGATCGTGCGCGCGAGCAGATCGCGAACGGTCCCGGCGGCAACAACGCCGACGTGCGTACCTGGCAGGAAGATCAAGATCCCTATCGCTTAGTAGCGGCAGGGCTGAAGGATCGCGGGATTGGTGCTGGACGGCTGGGGATTGAAGAACGAACGACGTTCGTCTTCAGCGACGGTGTGGCCAAGGCTGCGCCGCAGGTGACGATTACCAGCGCCACCCCAGTAACCGCCGGCTGTCGCATGATCAAGACTGCACATGAACTCGAGCTGATGCGACTGGCGAATCAGGTAACGCTGCAGGCGTACGAAGCTGTGTACAAAGCCCTCCAGCCCGGCATGACACAGTACGATTTTGCCAACCTGATCTCTGAGGCTTACGGCAAACTGGGATTTCGGGGCGATGCCAGCGTGAACGTTGGAGAATGGTCTGCGCTCCCCCACGGCTCAGCCAAGCCGCAGGTCATTCGCGAAGGAACGATCGTGCTGATTGACGACGGATGCACCGTCGAAGGCTATCAATCTGACATCAGCCGCACGTTCGTTCTGGGAAAGCCGACCGACAAAATGCGGTCGGTCTTTGACATCGTTCACCGGGCCCAGAGTGCGGCGCTGAAGCAAGCCAAGCCAGGAGTCGAAGCTCAATCAGTAGATGCCGCAGCAAGGAAAGTCATTACCGATGCGGGCTACGGCCCTGGCTACAAGTACTTCACGCATCGCCTCGGCCATGGCATCGGTATGGATGGACACGAGTGGCCATACCTCGTTCATGGCGACACTCTGGCGTTACATCCTGGAATGACATTCAGCGATGAGCCGGGAATTTATATCCGTGGAGAATTCGGCGTGCGCCTCGAGGACGACATGCACATCACTGAAGACGGCGCTGAGCTATTCACGCCGCAGAGCCCATCGCTGGAGGATCCGTTTGGGAATTGACGAGCAATCGGGTGATCGGGCCATCTTCAGATCACCCGATGTTCCTACTGCCCAGCCTTCTGCGTTAGTTCTGCATCAATTTGGATCTTGATCTCTTCACCAACCATTGCCGATGGTGTCTTGGCGCCTACACCAAAATCCTTGCGGTTGATGGAAGTACTAGCCGAGAGTCCACGTCGCTGATTGGGGCCCATCTTGATCGGAGATGACGGACCGTCCACGTCCAGAGTGACTTCTTTCGTTACGCCCTTGATCGTCAGGTCGCCAACAATTTTGAGCTTGTTGTCGCCATTCTTAGTCACGCTCTTGGATTTGAACGTCATAGTCGGGAACTGGGCGGCGTCGAAGTAGTTCGGGCTGCGAAGATCGTTGTCACGGCTGTCGTTGCCAGTGGTGATCGAGGCGATGTCCATGGTCGCATTCACGCTCGATTTGGTGATGTCGCTGTCGTCGATGTTAGCCGTGCCGCTTACTTTCGTGAACCGTCCGTGGACGTTGCTGATGCCCATGTGGCGCACGGTAAAGCCAACCGTGGTGTGTGCCGGGTCGATTTGCCACTCCGAACCTTGTGCCCAGGCGGCGGTTGCAAACAGAACAGCGGCTAAAAACGGGAATACACGACGTCTCATGAAGTCTCCTGAAAAGGGATGTGAAATACGTGCTCAGTCAGAGATGCCGGACATTGTACTTTGAGGTACAAAATTTCGCGCGAAATAGCATCCGGGGACGAAGCGGCCGGAGTGCACAGCCCCGGGTAGAAATGGGCTACTCCATGTCCTTGTCTTTGATCCAGCGCTGCATCTGGCGCTCGTTGGCTTTCACTTCAATTAATGAGATCTCACCTGGTTCCGCAGTCGCGATAAACATCTGGATGCCCTTGCCCTGTGCACGAAGATAAATCCAAGTCTGCTCTCCGCCATGATTCGAAATAGATTTCACAAACGGACTCCATTCCGGCCCGAGGGCACTCGAAACCGCGCTTTCAAGTTGCTGCAGCGTGCAATTTGAGAGTCGTTCATCTTCGAAGATTGCCAGCTTCGCACCAGGCATCTGGAAGGCGGTGGCTACTTTGCCGACGAACATGGCTAATCCAAGCATCGGGATATGGGTTCGCCGTACACCCAGTTGCGCTCCGACGGCACCCGCAACGCGGTCCATTTCAGATGCATGAGATAGAGTGGACGCAGCGACGAAGAGGATAGCCAACACCATCATCGGGCGTTTCATCGTGTACCTGCTTTCGTCGGCTTCGTCTGCGGACGCGTCTCAAGCCGTGGGACACCAAAATCACCGCCGATCTTGTCGAGGTCGCTGGGATCGAGTGGCCCATCGATGTGCACGATCGTGAGTTCTTTCGGATCGGCGGCAATCACTACCAGGCCCGCGATCTGATCGCTGGAATCCGTCTTGAAGTAGATCTCCGCGTTCTCACCCTCGCGCTTGCTGTGTACATTCACAACTTTCTCCCATACTGGAGACTTCAGTTGCGAACGAACGGATTCCACGTCTGCCTCGGAATATTGGCCCGGTGAATCGAACTCGAAACTGCGCACGTAGATTCCCTTCAGCTTCTTCACGATGTTGCGAGCTTCTTCATCGCCTTCATCGTTCATGAACTTCGCCGCAAGCTGCAGAGTCCGGCCGTTAAGCGTTACCTCGGTCGTTTCACTTGCCTTGGCCGCGAGCTTGTCGAGATCGACAGGCATTTTTATCTCCTGCGCGAACCCGATCGTGCCCGCGAGCAGGATAAAAATCGCAATACGTCTCATAGCGTGTTCTCCGTCTTCAGGCGTTCGCCTTCCACTGCCTTTACCTTGGCCTTTGCCATGCGCAGCTTGCTTCCAGTAATTCGCAGCGCCAGCATGATTTGCTGCTTGGCCGCAAGCGCTTCTTTCTCCTGCTGCCGCTGTTCATAGCCTCGCAACCAGAAGCCGAATACCAGGATCGCCGCAAGCGCCGGGATAGCCGCCCAGCGGAGTTTCAGCCACCAGTTCCACGAAGCGGTGCTTCGCTGAGAATCGCGAGCGGCGTCGCGATCGACATGTGCCATCACGCGCTCCGCAAATCCCGCAGGAGGATCGCAGCGGCGCAACGCGCTTCGAAGTTGTTTTTCCAAATCGCTCATCGAACTGTTTCTCCCATCAAGCGTTGGGCTTTGCCGCGCAACAGCGCGAGGCTTCTGCGCAACCGGCTTTTCACCGTCGCAACTGGTATGGCCAGCATCTCCGCGATTTCGTGCGGCTCCATCTCTTCCTCGTAACGCAGGACCACAATCATCCGTGCTTGAGGCGGAAGCGACGCCACCATCTTGCGCAGCGCCGCTGCCAACAGAGGATCGGAATCTGCAGAAGCGACGGCGGGCTCCGGAATGTCGTCGAGAGCTACAGCATGTCGTCGATACGCTGATCGGGCATAATCGAGCGAGCGGTGCGTGATCACCTTGCGCAGCCAGAACTTCACGTGGTCTGCCGATTCCAGCCGCGGCAGCTCGTGATAGAGCTTCAGGAAGACATCCTGCGCAAGCTCCTCGGCGGCGGCGGCGTCGCGGAGGAAGCGATAGGCGATGCTGAACACCATCGCCTGATGCTCCCGAACCAGATCGGCAAACGCCGCTGCGCTTAGCTTCACCCGGCAAACCTTCCGGCCTTGATTACGTCCTCACAAAGAGATACGACAGAACCGATGTAAGTGAACGCATTTTCTTTTGCCTGCCGACTGCATTGCATTCAGTCAGCCGCAGCTGCGCCCTAGGTTTGAATCAGCGGCCCGCCGGAGCGAAGCGCAGCCGTGCCGTTGCGCGAGAGAGTGCATATGCCAGCACGCCCCCGCTTATCACCAGTAACCCAAATAGCCATACGCTCATTCCTGCGATCTGTTCTTCACCGGCATACAAGCCGGCGACGATCAGCAAGGCTGTCGGGAGAGTGGCAACCAATATTGCTCCTGGCAGGCCTCCCGGCACGCGGAATGGACGGTCCAGTTGCGGCTGCTGCAAACGCAGGAATATTAACGCCAGAAATTCCAGCACCAGGCTTGCGCCCCAAAGCAGTACGTCGAGGGTGACGAGGCGATCGAATCCGAAGCCCAGGCATGCTCCGTACAGCACAGCACACGCGATGATCGCAACATAGGGGGCACCCGTGCGCTGCTGCACTCGGGCGAACACGCGCGGCAGAAATCCGTCTTCCGCCATCGCTAACGGCAGACGCGAGTAGCTCATCAGGAGCGCATTGAATTGTCCAAATGAACTCACCATGCCACCAACAACCAGCGCGACCCGCAAGCCGGAGCCGCCGAGCATTCCGCCGAGAGACGCCCATGATCCGGTGCTCCATTGCTCGGGACCAATTCCGCTTCGAGACATCGCGAAGACTGGCGTGGAGTAATCGATCGCGACCAGAAGCATCGTCAAAATGATGCCGACGGGATACGTTCGCTGCGGATTCTCAACTTCTCCCGCAACGGTCGCCGCGTTGTCGTATCCCATGTAGTTCCACATGCAGACCAGCAGCCCGGCAATCAGACCAGAGTGGGTGATCGGCTGCGAGCCGGCAACACCTCCCATCTTTCCCCAGTGCAGAAAGGCGGCGGTGATGAGGACGGCGAACGGTCCAATCATGAGGATGAGCATGCCGAGCGAGCCTTCGCCTACTGCTCGGCCGCCAGCGAGGTTCCAGATCAGGCACACGACAATTACGAGCGCGCCGATCGCGACACCATGCCAGCCTTGGTCGGCTCCGGGCAATATCCGGCCGAGGTATGCCACGAAGAGGGTCGGATAGATCGCCAGGTCGAAGATGCTGGAGGCCAGAGAGAGCCAAGCTTCTTGGAATCCCCAGAACGGACCCATCGCTCGCCGCACCCAGACGTAGTAGCCGCCCTCGGCCGGAATCGCACTTGCCAGCTCGGCAATCATGAGCCCGGTAGGAAGGCTCCAGATGAGCGGCGTGACCAGGATCAGCAGAATAGCTCCGGAGTATCCAGCCGAGCTGACCGCCTCCTCCAGTCCATACGGTCCGCCGGAAGCCATGAAATAGGTGGCGGCGATGAGCGGCCAGAGGGTAATGCCTTTTTTATGAGCGGGTTGTGAGGTGCTGAGGGTCATCTGTGGGCGTTAGGCAATAAGCAATACGCAATAGGCGCGATGAAGCTGCATATCGCTTATTGTCTATTGCCATCAAAAATCACGGATTCTAACACCAGCACCTATCCTCTTGAAAATAAAAGTGAGTTCCAAAGAATCGTGAGTCCGGTTTCCAGCATCTATCTGACAGTTGACAATAACTGACTCAACTCTGATAATACGGCTGTTATAAATTCAGCATCTTAGAATTTTCATTCACTTAGCAATCAGCAACTCAGAAGTCAGCAAGTTTAGGAGAAGGCGGCAATGGCAAAGATTATTGGAATCGACTTGGGCACGACAAACTCAGTCGTGGCCGTCATGGAAGGCGGCGAGCCCAAGGTCATCGCGAACGAAGAAGGCGGGCGGACCACCCCATCCGTAGTCGCATTCACGAAGTCGGGCGAGCGACTGGTCGGCCAGGTAGCGAAGCGGCAGGCAATCACCAATCCCGAGAACACGATTTATTCGATCAAGCGCTTCATGGGACGCCGCTACGACGAAGTGAACGACGAAATGAAGATGGTCCCGTACAAAGTCGTCCGTCAGGGCGACCACGTCGCAGTCGTCGCGCAGGGCAAGGAGTACACGCCTCCGCAGATCTCGGCGATGATTCTGCAGAAACTGAAGAAGGCAGCCGAGGACTACCTCGGTGGAGCGGTCACGGAAGCGGTTATCACCGTCCCCGCGTACTTCAACGACGCGCAACGGCAGGCGACGAAAGACGCCGGCAAGATCGCTGGACTCGACGTAAAGCGAATCGTAAACGAGCCCACGGCGGCGGCGCTCGCCTACGGTCTCGACAAGAAGAAAGACGAGACCATCGCCGTGTACGACTTCGGCGGCGGCACCTTCGACATTTCCATTTTGGAAGTCGGGGAAGGCGTGATCGAAGTGAAGTCCACGAACGGTGACACGCACCTGGGCGGCGACAACATCGACCAGCGCATCGTCGAGTGGCTCGTCGATGAGTTCAAGAAAGATGAAGGTCTCGATTTGCGTTCGAAGGGCAACGAGATGGCCCTGCAGCGTCTGCGCGACGCAGCGGAGAAGGCCAAGATCGAGCTCTCGACCGCGATGGAGAGCGAGATCAACCTGCCCTTCATCACGGCCGATGCCAGCGGTCCGAAACACCTGGTGAAGAAACTCACGCGTTCCAAATTGGAACAATTGGTCGAAGACATCATCCAGCGCTCAGTTGGACCATGCAAGCAAGCAATGAAGGATGCGGGCGTCGACGCCAGCAAAATCGACGAGGTCGTGCTCGTCGGTGGACAGACGCGCATGCCGCGAATCCAGCAACTGGTAAAGGATCTTTTTGGGAAAGAGCCACACAAGGGCGTAAATCCTGACGAGGTCGTAGCAGTTGGCGCGGCGGTGCAGGCGGGCGTGCTGGGCGGAGAGGTGAAGGACCTCCTGCTGCTCGACGTGACTCCGCTCACGCTCTCGATCGAGACGCTGGGCGGCGTATCGACGACCATGATTCCGCGCAACACGACGATTCCAACCAAGAAGACGGAAACGTTCTCGACGGCGGCGGACAGTCAGACTTCGGTCGAAGTGCACGTGCTTCAGGGCGAGCGTCCGATGGCAGCGCAGAATCGTACGCTGGGGAAATTTCATCTAACGGGAATCCCACCGGCTCCTCGTGGAGTGCCGCAGATCGAGGTCACGTTCGACATCGACGCGAACGGCATCCTCAACGTCACCGCAAAAGATGTAGCGACGGGCAAAGATCAGAAGATAACCATTACGTCTTCTTCCGGTCTAAGCAAAGAGGAAGTCGAGCGCATGGCAAAAGACGCCGATGCGCACGCTGCAGAAGACAAAGCCAAGCGCGAGGAAGTGGAAGCTCGCAATCAGCTCGACTCGATGGTGTATCAAATCGAGAAGATGCTGAAGGAACATGGAGACAAGATCTCCGGCAGCGAGCGTTCCGATGTGGAATCGGCGCTGGCCGATGCCAAGAAGGCGCTCGAAGGCACCGACGCAAGCGCGATGAACTCCGCGCGCGAGCGGCTCACGCAGGCTTCGCACAAGCTGGCTGAAGCAATGTACAAAACAGCTCAGCCCAGCGGAGCGCAAGCCGGGCCGGCCGCGGCAGGGGATGGCGCTTCGCCTGGAGAGGAAAAGAAGAAAGACGAAGGCGTGATCGACGCTGAGTACGTTGACATGGATAAGAAGTAACGCAATGGACTAAGTGGACCTTGTGGACGTCAGTGGACTTTGTGGACGGAATCGCGTTGTCCACTTAGTCCACCAAGTCCACTTCGTCCACGGAACGCACGAGCAAATTCAGGGTTTATAGAGGTAGAAGGGAACCAGGAGCACAGATCTCCGTAATAAACGACATGAAACAATATTTGGTGGTGAAAATCGCAAAGCGATTGGGAGCGCTGGCAATGGAAGCGATCCCCGTTGCCGGACTATTTCCGCTCGAAGCCGCCGAACAGTTCGTACGCAATGCGACGGCCAATGAGCCCGGGACATTATTCTTAATTCAGCAGGTTGGAAACGCATAAACCCCATTGGCAGAGGCGCGACATGACGCGTCTCTCAACGGAGCTCGAGTGAGCCGAAAACAAGGCGTTGCACGAAAAACGATCCCGCTGTGCGGGATCGTTCTCGTTTTGGGAATGCTTGGATGTGGCCGAGGTTCTTTTTACTCCGCAATTGCCAATTCAAAACCTGCTACAAAGAGCGACACGACGGAAAAACAGAAACTGATTACAACCATTCAGCATTTTCTAAAAGAGGTTCCTAAGAACGAGCGTGAAACGTTTGATCTTTTCTTTGCTGATGACGTGATCTACACGCGCGGCACAGGACAGGTGATCACAAAGAAAGACATCCTGGCTGACACCGGCAACTCCACTGTGCCACGTGCGAATGCAACATATGAAGGAGAAGATTTTCAAGTTCACTGGTACGGACCTTTCGCCGTCGTGAACTTTCGTCTGGTGATGCACGCGACCGAGGACAACAAGCCGGTGACGCGCACATTCCGCAACACCGGAACACTCATGAGGCGCGACGACAAATGGCAGGCAGTTGCCTGGCAGGCGACGCCGATTGAGCAGAAAGAAGTAGTTCGTCGAGAAGTTCGCGTCAGCACCGTTTCGCGGTAGCGAATGGGTGAGTAGACACAACCGAGTATTACCCATCCGCTACCGCGGACGGTACTGACCTCGCAACCAATGGCAACGCAAACCAAAGATTATTACGCCACGCTCGGTGTCAAGAAGACCGCCTCGGAAGACGAGATCCGCAAGGCATTCAGGAAGCTTGCGCGCAAATACCATCCTGACGTCAATCCCGGAGACAAGAAGGCAGAAGAAAAGTTCAAAGAGATCTCTGAAGCCAACGACGTTCTCAGCGATCCCAAGAAACGCAAGATCTACGACCAGGTCGGCTTCTACTCCGACAACATCGATCCCGCAACGGCCGAAGCCTACGCGCGCGCAGGCGGAGCAGGAGGCTTTCCCGGCGCAGCCTACACGCGAAGCGGAGGCGGCGCGCAGGGAGTTCCCTTTGATTTCGGCGGTTTCGATTTTTCCGATTTCGCCAGCGGAGCTGGGCGGGCGCAGTCCGGAGCTGGCGGAGGAGGTTTCCGCGATATCTTCTCCAGTATTTTTTCTGGAGGCGGCGCTCGCCCCGAACCGCAAGCTCCCGAGCCGGGAACAGAACTTGAATATCAGGTCACCGTTGGATTCTGGCAGGCAATTCGCGGCACGGTCATGCGCCTGAACATCACGAGACAAGACGTCTGCCCGATGTGCAAAGGCACCGCAACGGTCGGCTCAGGCAAGACGTGTCCGGACTGCAAAGGCACAGGTCAGGTCACGCAGACCAGTGGACGCATGAAGTTCAACATGGCCTGCCCGCGTTGTCACGGAAGTGGACAGATCATGAACGAGTGCCCGAACTGCCATGGGCAGGGCCTGATTAGTGTGACCGAGCCGCTCGAAGTGCGCATTAAGCCGGGCACGCGCGACGGTCAGCGTATCCGTATCGCGGGCAAAGGCAACGCCGGACGCGGCGGCGGCCCTGCAGGCGATCTGTTTATCATCATTCGTATCGAACAGCACTCGGTTTTTCACCGTGATGGTGATGACATTCACGTCACCGTGCCTATCTCGATCAGCGAGGCCGCGTTAGGCGCAAAGATCGAGGTACCCACGATCGACGGACGAGCGCAGCTAAAGATTCCGCCCGGGACGCAGAGCGGACAAAAGCTGCGCATGAGAGAAAAAGGTGTGCCTTCAGCAACGAAAGAAGGCGTGCGCGGAGACGAGATCGTCGAAGTCAAGATTGCCGTGCCCCAATTGCGCGATGAGCGCTCGCGGGAGCTTATGCGAGAATTGGCGCGGCTGAATGCGGAAGATCCCCGGGCGGAGCTGTGGGGAAAGACGAGCTACTAGTCTGTTGTTGTCATTCCGAATGAAGTGAGCAATCCCTGTAGAGTTTCTATAACGTTAGGGATTCCTCAGCCGCAAACAACGCGGCTTCGGAATGACACCACAAAAAGTTCATGCCAACCAAACGACGTAAACAAGGTGCGTACATGATCTCGGCTGTCGCTGAGATGTACGGTATTCATCCGCAGACGCTTCGGCTCTATGAGCGCGAAGGTCTGCTCAAACCTTCGCGGACGGAAGGCAACACGCGTCTCTACACGGATGCAGATCTTGAGCGTCTGGAATTTATTCTCAGCCTCGCCCGCGACCTGGGCGTGAACATCTCCGGCATTGCGATCATCCTCAACATGCGCGAACGCATGGAAGAGATGCAGCGGCAGATGCAGGAGTTCGTGAAGTTTGTGCAGAGCGAAGTCTTCTCGCGTGCTGCGGCAGCGCACTCCGATCCAAGTAAGGGCGCGATAATCCCTCTTCATCGCCCTGTCCTGCCCAATGTAAGAGAGCGGAAGCGCTAACGACACTTGGTCTTGAGCTAAACCCTCGTGTTTCCTATTAGGCATCCCGACGACGCAGTCTGTCCGTTCTCGACGCGATGGATCCGTCCATAATATCGACTTCGTGTCTAGGGTCCACCAGCACCGTTTCAGCAAAAATGCTCTAGACTGAAATCATCCTGCAACTATGCGGATTCTCACTCGCTACATTCTCTGGGAGGTCTTCTCCCACGGGTTAATCGGCGCGGCGCTGTTCACGTTTGTGATTTTCATGCGCGATGTGAGCCGCATCCTCGAGTTGGTTGTGCGCAACAGCGCGCCGATTCCGAGCGTGGCTGAGATCTTTTTCCTCACCGTTCCCACGGCACTCACGTTTACCTTGCCAATGGGCGTGCTCGTGGGAATTCTCATTGGCCTCTCACGCATGGCCGCCGACAGCGAAGTCACGGCTCTGCGCGCCAGCGGCATTGGCGCGTGGCGGTTTGTCGGAATCATCAGCATCTTTGCCACAGGTGCGCTGGGTATTGCGCTGCTGAACAACATCATCATTGCTCCACGATCCGCAGCAGCGCTTGCGGATTTGCAGAATTCGCTGAAGACTTCGCAGATTTCATTTGAGATCCAACCGCGAGTTTTTTATGAAGATCTCAAAGGCTACGTGCTGTATGTGCAGGACGTGGAACCCGCTTCCGGCGCAGCGCTGTGGAAGAACGTTTTTCTGGCGGACATCGCAAACCCTTCAGCGCCGAAGATTACGCTGGCTGAGCGCGCAACCGTCGTTACCGAAAATGACACGCTGCGCATGCACCTTGAGAACGGCAGCCAGCAGGAGACCGATCCTAACAACCCGAATCAGTACACCATCTCGACCTTCGATCAGACGGATATTCCGATTGCTCTGCCGCCGGCTGTTCCTCCGCCCTCTCGCGACCTCGTGCCGGCAGCAGAACTTACAACCAGCGAAGTTCTGTCGCGAGCCGAGCACAGCGACCGCGCGAAATCGCGTTGGTACTGGATTGAATTCCATCGCAGGTTCGCGCTGGCGGCCTCGTGCCTGGTGCTGATGTTCGTGGGAATCCCATTGGGACTCTCGTCGAAGAAGGGCGGGAAATCGACCGGATTTATTCTCACGATCCTGCTGGTTTTTCTCTATTACTTCGCGCTGAGCGCCGGCATCGCTTTCGCGCGTCAGGGAAAGGTTTCGCCTCCACTGGGTGTGTGGGGTGCGGATATTGCCTTCGCCATCGCAGGTCTGATTTTGCTGTTCCGCGTGCAACGCTCCAGCCTCGACGTAATTTCATTCCGAGCTGTTTGGAAGGAATTCGTTCAGAGGTTCTGGCGCGGTGGTCCGAAGGCGCAGACCGCTGAGAGCACGTCACTGCTGCGAAAGGGAGGTTCGCGGTTTCCGCTCATTCTTGACGATTATGTATTGCGGCAGTTCCTGGAATATCTCGGACTGGTGCTGGCGACGTTCGTCGTGCTCACGTTGGTCTTCAGCTTCTTCGAGCTGCTGGGCGATATCGTGCGCAATCGCATCGCGCTGATTACCGTTGGCGAGTACCTCGTCAATGTGATCCCCTCGATGCTCTACCTTATGACGCCGCTCAGCGTGCTCATTGCCGTGCTTGTAACCTTCGGATTGCTGCAAAAATCAAACGAGCTGACGGCCATGAAGGCGACGGGCATCAGCCTCTATCGGCTGATCGTTCCTGTGCTGGTGCTGGCAGGAATGCTGTCGGCGGCACTCTTTCTCTTCGACCAGTTTTATCTTCCGCACGCGAATAAGCGGCAGGACGCGCTCCGCAACGAGATCAAGGGAAAACCGGCGCAGACCTACTTAAATCCGCAACACAAGTGGATCTTCGGTCAGCATCACGAAATCTACTACTACGAATTCTTCGACAGCGAGCGAAATCAGTTTGCCAACCTTTCAGTCTTCGATCTCGATCCCAAAGCATTCGCGCTTACCGAGCGCACGTTTGCCACGCGCGTCTTCTGGAACGATTCGCTGCGCAAATGGATCTTCGAGCGTGGTTGGGTGCGCACTCTCGCACCCACGAACGTTAAGGATTACCGCACCTTTGACGTGACTACGTTCTCCGACATCGACGAGCCGCCGAGCTACTTCAAGAAAGAGGTGAAGCAGTCCTCGGAGATGAACTTCGACGAGCTGAGATCCTACATCCGCGAGCTGGAGCAGGGTGGCTTTGAAGTGGTGCGGCTCAAGGTGCAGCTCTATAAGAAGCTCTCATTCCCGCTGATCACGCTCGTGATGTCCATTTTGGCGATTCCGTTTGCACTGTCCGCTGGACGGCAAGGTGCGTTGCGTGGTGTTGCCACCGCTATCGGGATTGCGGTGGTGTACTGGATCACGAGTGGATTGTTCGAAGCGATGGGCAACGTGAACCAACTACCAGCAGCTCTCGCCGCCTGGTCCCCAGATGTGATCTTCGCGCTGGCCGGCGGCTACTTCATGCTGAAGGTGCCGACGTAAGATGGAACGAGACGGAGTCAGTACCGTCCGCGGTAGCGGATGGGTGATTGCGTACACACCCACCTGCTACCGCAGGCGGTACTGACTCCAGTTTAGATATCTGCACCCTCGCATCCTCAGATCTCGATGTTCAAAAGACTCAATCCTCTCAAGCCATATCTGTATCGCTACCGCGTTAAGTTCTTCTGGGGTGGCGTCGCCCTGCTGCTCAACAACGCGATCTGGATTCTTTTCCCTCAGGTCATCGGACGAGCAATTAACGATCTGAATGTCGGCGTCACTCAACACAAGATCGTTACTTACTCCTTGGCTTTGATCGGTATTGCTGTCAGCAAGGGCATTTTCCAGTTTCTGATGCGCTGGATCCTGATCGGCATCTCGCGCGAGATTGAGTTCGATCTGCGCAATGATCTCTTCAAGCATCTCGAATCGCTCTCATATTCGTACTACCAGCGCACGCGAGTGGGCGACATCATGGCTCGCGCCACAAACGATCTGAACGCCGTACGCATGCTCCTTGGTCCGGCGATCATGTACACGGCCAATACGATCATCTTCACGGCCGGCGCACTGGCGTTCATGCTGAACATCAGCCCACGGCTGACACTCTTTGCGTTCTTGCCGCTTCCTGCAGCGAGCATTTTGGTTCAGTACTTCGGGCGCCGCATTCACGAACGCTTCGAAAGAATTCAGGCAACCTTCTCGGATATTTCAGCGCGAGCGCAGGAGAACTTCTCGGGTGCGCGGCTGGTGCGCGCGTACGTCCAAGAAGAGGCCGAGATCGAACTCTTCGAGAATGCGAACCAGGAATACATCTCACGCAGCCTGAAACTCGTTCGCCTGATCGGCATGCTCTGGCCGACTCTGGAGACTCTGCTCGGCCTCGCCATCATCCTCGTTCTCTGGCTTGGCGGACGCGAAGTGCTGCTGGGCCGCATGAACGTTGGCCAGTTCGTCGCCTACAACACGTATATGGTCCAGCTCACCTGGCCGGTGATCGCGCTGGGCTGGGTCATTAATCTGTTTCAGCGCGGTACCGCTTCGCTAGGCCGCATCAACGAAATCTTTTCCGAAAAGCCAACCATCACTGATGCGGCTGTTGCTCCCGATTTGAGACATGTCTCTGAAACGCGAGGCGACCTCGAATTTAGAAATCTGAACTTCTCATATCCGGCCGGCGGCAAAGTTCTCAAGAATATCAACCTGCACATTCCTGCAGGGACGAGCCTTGCGATCGTCGGTCCGACCGGATCGGGAAAGAGCACGCTCGTCAGCCTGATTCCGCGCATCTATGATGCGCCGCGCGGGACATTTCTGCTCGATGCTCGTGAGATCAGCGAATTTCCTTTGGAGACTCTGCGCAGAAATATCGGCTTCGTCCCGCAGGAGACCTTCCTTTTCAGCACGAGTATTCGCGAGAACATCGCTTTTGGCGTGGAGAACGCTTTTGACGCGGATGTCGAACACGCAGCAGAAGCGGCGAGCTTTGCGCAGGATATCGAGGGCTTCCCCCAGAAGTACGCAACCATTGTCGGCGAGCGCGGACTTACACTATCCGGCGGACAAAAGCAGCGCACCGCAATTGCGCGCGCGATCATCCGCAATCCTCGAATCCTCATCCTCGACGACGCGCTGGCCAGCGTCGACACCTACACCGAAGAGCGCATCTTGACTCACCTGCGCGAGATCATGCGCGGACGCACAACGATCTTCATTTCACATCGCGTTTCCACGGTACGTGCAGCCGATCAAATCGCGGTGCTGTACGGAGGATCGATTGTCGAACTAGGGACACACGACGAACTGATCGCGCGCGATGGCTACTACGCCGATCTGTACAACAAGCAACTCCTCGAAGAAGAGTTGGAGAGCGTGCAATAGCATTCGCTCTGGCCCTGAAAATTAGTCCCTCACAATAATATGGATACGAACGAGTAAACGTGGCTCCGGCCGCTGTCGGCGGATCCACGTCAGCCAAAATGAAGCGTGTCGTAATACCCGAGTTGCTTGATGATGATCTGGGCACGCCCGACGAGGTTCGCGATAGCCTCCTCGACCTGCGCGGGATCAACCAGAAGTTCGGAGGATTCACAAGCTTCCGTCATCTCATCAAAAGTGTTGCTCGGAAATATCACAGGAGCTCGCTGGAGCTATTGGACGTGGCCGGAGGCACCGGCGACGTAGTCTCGAATGTTTCCCAAGCTCTCAATGGAATACAGCTTCGGGTGACCATCCTTGACCGCGCTCTGACTCACATGAACGGCATTCGCGAGAAGTTCACCCGAGTCGCCGGCGACGCGCTTTCATTGCCGTTTGCTTCTGGTAGTTTCGATATCGTCTCGTGCAATCTTTTCCTCCACCACTTAGAGCCCGAACAGATTGCGGTTTTCTTCAATGAGGCACTGCGAGTCGCGCGTCTGGCGGTGATTGCCAGCGATATCAGAAGAAATCGGTTTCACTGGATTGCTGCCCATATTGGGAAGCTCAAATATCGGAGCCGGCTGACGCGTCATGACGCTCCCGTCTCGATTCGCCGCGCTTACACGATCGCTGAAGCTCGCGCGATGGCACGGAACTCCAAGGCAAGTTCCTTCCTCGTCCAGCCTCATTACTTTCAGCGTTTTGGGCTGATCCTGTGGAAGGGGCCAAAATGAAAGAGACGTTTGATCTCGCGGTGATCGGCGGAGGACCTGCAGGTTCCTCGGCAGCAATCACTGCGGCACGCCTCGGCTTCACCGTTCTGTTGCTCGAAGCGGGCAGCTTTCCGCGACAGAAAGTCTGCGGCGAATTCGTCTCCGGGGAGGCCCTGAACATTCTCGCCGACCTCATGGGAGAAGAACAGTTCGCAGATGCACCGCGAATCAGCAGAGCACGGATCTTTGTCGAAGAGGCGTGCGCGACTTTGCCCGTCGCTCCGCCTGCTGCAAGTATTTCGCGCCACGAGCTCGATGCCGCACTGTACAAAGCTTGCGCGTTGCCAGGCTGTGTGGTCCGAGATCGAACGCGCGCGAAAAGTGCAGCGCCGTCCCAAAATGGCTTCGTGATTCGCCTCGAATCAGAGGAAATCCTCGCCCGAGCGGTGATCAACGCGACGGGCCGCTGGTCGAATCTCGCGAAGCGGACGGTGTCGGCCCATGAGCAATTCATTGGATTAAAGGGCCATTTTTTCGAGCCAGACTGCAGCAAATCCTGCGACCTCTATTTTTTCGACGGAGGCTATTGCGGCGTTCAGCCAGTCGGCGATGGCGTGGTGAACGCAGCGGCGATGGTAAAGCCGAGCGTCGCGCAACATCTAACTTCCGTCTTTGCTTTAAATCGCGATCTCAAAGAACGCTCCCGCAGATGGAAAGCTGCTGGCGATCCCATAAGCACCGCGCCGCTGGTCTTCCGGGCTCCGATGACCTCGCATGATGGAATGCTGTTGGTAGGCGATGCAGCCGCGTTCCTCGATCCATTTGCCGGAGACGGTATCTCGATCGCCCTACACAGCGGACGCATGGCGGTCGAAGCTCTTGGCCCTTTTCTTCTCGGCAACTGCACGTTTGACGATGCGGTATCTCGCTATGATCACGAGTATCGCCGATTGATTCACCCCGCATTAAATGGCGCGAAACGCCTGAGAACTCTGCAGCGCCTGCCGATAAAATTGCGGGCCGCGGCTGTTGCCTGTCTAAACATTCCGCTCCTGGCGCGAACCGTCGTCAAGACCACGCGTGTGAGAGCTGGCAGCTTGCGAGTCGCCTGAATGTTCCCGCAGCTTGAAGTAAGTACGACCTTCGATTTACCTTGTATTTACTGCGAGTTTGACTGTCAGCGCACGAGAGTTGCTGCCCTTGGTAGTTTGTGATCTGGGCATGCCTTGAAATTGCCGTTTGTCTGAGGCTGACTCATTGCTGACTATCGGAGGAACTTTATGAGATTCAGAACAGGAGCCGTGGCTCTGCTGTTCTTAATGGCAAGCGCAATCGGTGCGCTGGCACAAACAACTACGATTCAGGGCTTTGTGAAAGATCCCAGCGGCCCCGTCGTTGGCGCGCAAGTGCAACTGAAGGATATCGATACCGGTCGCAAGTACACGCTGAAGACCGACAAAAAAGGCAAGTTCTTCAGTATCGGTATCACCCCGGGAAAATTCGACGTGACGGTGAGCAAGGACAACAAGGTCATCTACACTACGCAATTTCAGGCTTCGCTCAATGCACCTCAGGACGTGAATGAGCTCGATATCGATCTCACGCCCGCCCAGCCCGGACAAGCGGCGGCGCCGCCACCTCCGCAACCCGGGATGAAGCAAGAGCAGCCCAAGCTGACTGAAGAGCAGAAGAAGCAGATCGAGGAGATCAATAAGAAGAACGCCGAGATCATGAAAGAGAATGCCAAGATCGGCAATCTCAATACCCTGCTGAAGGAAGCTCAGGCGGATATGCAGGCCAAGAACTACGACCAGGCAGTCACGACGATGCAGCAGGCTGAGCAGGCAGATAATGGCCAGCATCATCAGGTCTATGGCGTGCTTGGCGCGGCATATCTGAACGACAAGAAGTATCCCGAAGCGATCGACGCACTCAATAAGGCGGTGCAACTGGCGACTGCGGGCACGGCGGCCGCAGCCCCGAACACGAAGGCGATGCTCGCTTCCTACTACGACAACCTCGGCCAGGCATATGCCAAATCGGGAAAGATTCCGGAAGCGGTGGACGCCTACAACAAGGAAGTCGAGCAGGATCCCACGCACGCTTCGCAGGCCTACTACAACGAAGGCGCGGTTCTAACCAACGCCGGTAAGACAGACGAGGCAAACGCGGCGTTTACGAAATCGATCCAGGCCGATCCTAACCACGCCGATTCGTATTACCAACGGGCGATCAACTCATTGCAGAAAGCAACGGTGGATAAGTCCGGGAAGATGGTCGCTCCTCCGGGCACGGTTGACGACTTCAACAAGTATCTCGAGTTGCAGCCGACCGGTCCGTATGCCGAAGGTGCCAAGCAGATGCTCGACAGTTTGGGCGCAAAGGTCACCACGCAGTATGGGAAGAAGAAATAGTCGAATCCGAATCCGGTAAAGGCGGCCCGCGAGGCCGCCTTTTTTGATGGATGCCTCAGGTAAAAGCACAATCTCGAATTGATAACGTACTCAACTTCGAAGAGGCGCAGCGAACGGTTTTGTCGCACGCCAATCAAGCTCGCTTCTCGCAAAAACAAATCGAGCAGGTTCCGATTTTGGATTCCCTCGGCCGAGTCCTGGCGCAGCCCATCTTGGCCGATCGTGACTTCCCGCCGTTTCCTCGTGCCACGCGCGATGGGTACGCAGTGCGCAGCGAGGACGTGGGCCGCGTCCCCGCTGGATTGAAGCTCGCGGGCGAGATCCGAGCCGGAGGCGACTTTCCTGCAGGTTTCACAAGGTTAGGCAGCGGGGAAGCCATCTCGATCATGACAGGTGCCCCGGTTCCCGGCGGAGCGGACGCAGTGGTCATGGTTGAATACACCGAGCGCGCGGGAGAGCACGTACGCGTTCTTCGGCCCGTAGCCGCCGGTGAAAACGTTGTTCCTCGCGGCAGTGAGGCTAAACGGGGAAGCTCTCTTGTTTCTCCAGGAACTGTGATTTCGCATCCTCAGATCGCATTGGCGGCATCGGCAGGCAAGCCAATGATCAACGTTTATTCGCGGCCACGAATTGCGATCTTGCCTACGGGAGATGAGATCGTCCCTATTGATGCAGAACCGGCAGCCAATCAGATTCGCAACTCCAACAGCTTTTCTGTAGCTGCGCAGGTAATCGCGAGTGGCGGCGACGCAGTGCAGCTCCCCATCGCTCCGGATGAGCGGGCACGCCTGCGAGAGTTGATTGCTCAGGGACTTGAAAGCGATCTGCTGCTGCTCAGCGGCGGTGTCTCTGCCGGGGAATATGATCTGGTGGAGGACGCACTCGCCGAGTTCGGCGCTGAGTTTCTGTTTACAGGCGTGCAGATTCAGCCTGGGAAGCCGCTTGTGTTCGGACGCGCACATCCACAATCCAATCGCGATCGCTGGACCTACTTCTTCGGACTGCCAGGCAATCCGATCTCTACAATGGTGACATTCCAGCTTTTTGGAAGGTTGTTCGTTCGAGCGCTAGCAGGAGCCTCTGCGTCCGCAGTTACCGCAAGAAAGATGCGGTTGGGAAAAGACCTAAAGACCAAAACGGGACTAACGCGCTTTCTGCCCGGCAAGATCTCCGGAGCATGGGACGATCCTGAAGTTGAGCTGCTGAGCTGGCAGGGATCCGGAGACGTAGCTGCGTTCGCTGGAGCTGATTGCCTCCTGGTGATTCCGCCCGATCGGGAAAGCTTTAAATCGGGAGAATGGATGACGACAATACCCATCGAAAACTGATGGCTCGCAAACTGTCCCATTACGATGCGAAGGGCCGAGCGCGCATGGTCGACGTCTCAGAGAAGATGCCCACAAGACGTGAGGCTGAAGCTTCCGCCTACGTTCGCATGTCAGCAGATGTTCTCGCCGCGCTGCCGCACAATCCCAAAGGCAATCCCCTCGAAGTCGCCCGGCTGGCCGGAATCATGGCTGCAAAGCGCACTTCGGAGCTGATACCAATGTGTCACCCCCTACCGCTGACCTATGTGGATGTGAGTTGTACAGTGCGCGACAATGGAATTGCTGTGCGCGCAAAGGTAAACACAACCGCGAACACCGGCGTTGAAATGGAAGCGCTGGTAGCAGCCAGCGTCGCGGCACTCACGGTTTACGACATGTGCAAGGCGCTGGGCAAAAGCATTACTATCGAGCGAGTTCAGCTGGAGCGAAAATCCGGGGGCAAGAGCGGAGAATATTCCCGCTAGCAGGGCAAAACGAGAGGCCGATAGGCAAGCATGGTTTCCAACATCCGCGTCCTGGTAGTGGACGACAATCCGATGATCGTTGGTCTGCTCAAGCAGGCGGTATCTCCGCACGCTGCCGTCGAAGCATTCTCGAATTCGGCCGAAGCTTTGCTCCGCATCGTCGAGGAGGCGCCGGATCTCGTCATTTCCGACTTCCACATGCCAGGGTTGAACGGTAAACAGCTCATCGAAAAAGTACGCACGCGATCGCAGACGGCGCGGCTACCCGCAATCCTGATTGGCACACGCAGCGAGATCAACGAGCAACTGCGCTCGATGCAGGATCAGCTGGAAGATCTGATCGAGAAGCCATTTCTCGTAAAGGAGGTTTCAGCGCGATTCAAGCGCGTTGTCGATAAGATTTCTCTGGAGAAGATGGCACGCGCGGCGCCCGGCGAGTCCGTCGTTCGCGGCAATCTCCAGCAGATGAATACGATGGACCTATTCCAGTCTCTCGAACTCGGACACAAGAATTGTCGTCTGTCTCTGAGCAACAAAAGCGAGCGTTGCGATCTGTACTTCATCGACGGCCAAATCAACCATGCGGCTTATGGCAAGCTGCGCGGCGACGATGCCGTCTTCAAAGTCCTCGCCTGGACCGAAGGACAGTTCGAGATCGACTTTACCGGCAGCAGCAACGAGCAAAGCACCACTCGTTCCACGCAGGGCTTACTGATGGAAGGTCTGCGTCTGCTGGATGAAGCCAATCGCGATGCCGAAGAAAACGTTCTCGACGCGTGAAGATTCCCGCCGCCATCATTACCGTCAGCGACTCCTGCCATAAAGGTCTTCGGCAGGACGCTTCTGGTCCGCGGCTCCGTGTTGTTTTGGCCGATGCGGGTTTCGACGTAAAGAGTTCCAGAATTATTCCGGATGACATTGAACGGATCGCCGCCACGCTACGAGAACTCTCCGCCGAAGCCCGTTTCATCGTTACTACCGGTGGTACTGGGGTTGCTGCTCGCGACGTCACTCCCGAAGCCACTCGCGCCGTCTGCGAGCGCATAATCGACGGCGTGGCTGAAGTAATGCGGCACGCAGGAATGAAACACACACCTTTTGCCGCACTCTCGCGCGGTGTTTGTGCCACTTTGGGAACATCTCTGGTTTTGAATTTGCCCGGCAATCCTGCTGGAGCAGAGCAGTCGCTCAAAACAGTTCTGCCGCTGATCTGTCACGCCCTCGATCTACTCGCAGGCAAAACCGAGCACTCTGGAGCACACTAAACCAGAGAACCGTCGGCTGGCGGCTGGGAGATGACCGGATCCTCAGCTCCAAGTGCTGAGGATGCTCCAGAATTGCACCGAGCCAGAGAAAGCGCACCGGGAACTCGCGCTCTCAGTCGGACCGTAATCCGCCTTTACAATAAAAGCTCTCCTGATTTTGAACACGATCAAGCACATCCTCTCTCGCTACACGCATTTCATCTGGTCGGTGCTGCAACCGCTTGGGTCCTGGGGTATTTTCGCTGTAGCAATCCTCGATTCCGCGGCTTTCGGCATTCCGTTGGATCCGGTGGTCGCGGGCTATGTGTATGCTCATCCGCTGAAAATCTGGTTGTACGTCTTCATGGCATCGGCTGGATCGGCCGTAGGCAGTCTCATTCCATATGGGATCGGCAGAGCAGGAGGCGAGTTGCTGCTGCTCAAGCGCATCGACCGCAAAAGCTTCGAGCGGATGCGCGATCGTTTCGAAAATCAGGAGTTCTTCGCCATGATGATTCCCGCCATGCTTCCTCCGCCTACGCCATTCAAGTTGTTCCTGCTTGGCGCGGGTGTGTTTGAGATGCGTCCCTATCTGTTCCTTCTGTCGATTTTCGTGGGCCGCGTAATCAGGTTTCTCATTTTAGGGTTTCTGGTCGTGAAGTTCGGTCCAGGGATCGTGAGCATGGTTTCGGCAGTAATGGCAAAGCATCTCGCCTGGGTCTTGGTAGGGCTTGCGGTCCTGGTTGCGCTTATCTTGTCGCACCTGCACTTCCGCAAATCGCGAACTGCCAGGAAAGAAGAACCGCCAGAAGCCGCGTGAGTACCTCCAGAAGCTGCTTGAGTAGATGTATATTTGGTTCAACTTTCACGTAAATGCGATCATCACCCCGATTGCTGCAACTCCTGATCACAGCGTTAATTTCTGCTTTGGTCTTTTTAACGCTTGGCTGCACACCGAAAATCCCGAATCAAATCACATCGCAAGAGATGGACCTCTATCGCGATTGGCTGAAACAGCGCTTCGCCAATAAAGCCCCCGAGCATCTGTACCTGGATGATCAGACATTTGTCTTCGATCCGCTGCGGCAGGAGGGTTGCGCCAAGACCCTGCACCAGAACGACGGTGTTTCGAATTCGCTGATGCATGAACTGCACAAGCTGGGCAATGCAGATTACGAGATCGACACCGCGCCGGCATCAATGCGTCTTCCCTGGCCCTATCAGGTTCTGAACGTGAGACATCTGCCTAGCGCCGCCAATGGACTGCATATGATCTCGTTTTCGCGTGTGGCCTTTAACCGCGGTGGAAGTGAGGCCTTGTTCGCAGTGAATGATCTATGCGGCCCGCAATGCGGTTCAGGCCGTGCAATATCCGCAACGAAAGAAAACGGGGCGTGGGCGTTCAAGAACTCCACTACGTGTTCCTGGAAATATTGAGCATGGCTTCCTAAACAGGAAGCAGCATCCACTTTCCAACTGTCTTTCGCAATCCGAGTTGTTCCTGCGCCTGTGCTGACCCGCTGTTAAACTTTCTCTAACCCTTGTCTGCCAAGCCACAACCCGAAGCGCGTGTGCACGTTTTTCTGATCGACGCAATGTCATTCATCTTCCGCGCGTATCACGCCATGCAGCGGCAGCGTCCAATGTCGACCCGCACCGGCATTCCGACTGCGGCTACGTTCGTCTTCGTCAACATGCTGAACAAGCTGCGCGCGGACTTTAGCCCGCAATACCTGGCGGCTGTCTTCGATGTTGCCGCGCCTACGTTCCGTGACGAGCAAGCGAAGGCAATCTCGTCGGTTAAGCGCTTCGACAGCAAGACCCAGAGCTACCAGGAAGTCGCGTATGGCGGGTATAAGGCCAACCGTACGGAGATGCCGCACGATCTGGCGCAGCAGTTGCCGTACATTCGCCGCGCGCTCGATGCCTACCGGATTCCTATTCTGGAACAGGCTGGATTCGAAGCCGACGATGTGATCGGCACGCTCGCGCACAAGGCCGTCTCTTCCGGATATCCGGTTTACGTAGTCTCTAGCGATAAGGATATGCTGCAGCTCGTGGGCAAAGACATCTGCGTGCTCAATCCTACAAAGGACAATCTGATCTGCGATGCCGCGAAAGTCGAAGAGATCCTCGGCGTGCCTCCGCAGCAGGTGATCGACGTCATGGCGTTGCGCGGCGATTCCATCGACAACATCCCTGGCGCTCCGGGAATTGGCGACAAGGGTTCCGTCGAGCTGGTCAAGCGCTTTGGTTCGGTCGAGAACGCGCTTGATCATGCCGATGAAGTCGAGCGCAAGACGTATCGCGAATCGCTCCTGAACAACCGGAATGTGGTGCTGCGCAGCAAAGAGCTGGTGACGATCGATACCAATGTTCCCGTCCACCTGAACCTCGAAACCATGCGCGCGCAGGAGCCTGATTACGAAGGCTGCCGCGAGTTGTTCAGCGAACTGGAATTCACGACGCTACTGAAGGACTTTGTACGAACAACGGACGCCAGCACCGTCGAATACGGCGAGCTCAAGAGCGCGCAACAACTTCAGAGGCTGCTCAAGAACGCGAATAAAGGAGTCGGGCTCGCGATCTGCGCTCCCGCGAGTGCTCCAGGAGCTGCCGAGCCGAGTGCAGAAGACGAACCCGAGCTTCCACTGCTGAATATCAAGCAGCAAGGCTGCGACCCTATAGAAATCGGTATTTCTGTTGAAGAGAATTCCGGTTTCAACACACGGCTGATCGATAATGCGCTTTCCAAAAGCATTGACGAGATGCTCAGTGATCCGTCGATTCCCAAAACGATACACGACTCCAAGTCTGCGTTACGACTACTCGCTGAAAGAGAAGCAACCTTGGCCGGAGTTCGCGACGACGTAATGCTCTTTTCCTATCTGCTGAATCCTACTTACAGCAGCCACACACTCCCGGAAGTCGCATTGCGCCGCTTTAATCTGCAGCTCGCAGGAACGACGCCCGAAGCTGCCGACGTTACCCTGCGCCTCGCACGCACTCTGCGTCAGGAAGTCGAAGCCGAAGACGGGCTCGTTAACGTTTACGACACTATTGACCTGCCGCTCATGCCGGTGCTGGCGCGCATGGAGGGCGTAGGAGTAAAGATCGACACGAGTGCTCTGAGCCGGATGTCGGTCGAACTGGAAAAGCAGTGCGATGCTCGCTCGAAAGAGATTCACGCCATTGCGGGCATAGAGTTCAACGTCAACTCTCCACGCCAGCTCGGGGACGTGCTCTTTAATAAGCTCGGCCTGCCTAAGCCGGTGAAGTACGGCAAAGGCAAAACCATTTCGACAGCGGTGGACGTGCTTGAAGATTTGGCGGTCGAGCACGAGATCGCGCGCAAGGTCCTCGATTTCCGTCAGCTTTCTAAGCTGAAATCCACTTATGTTGATTCGCTGCCGACACTCGTCGATTCGCGCACTGGCCGCGTCCACACGACGTTCAATCCTGCCGGAACGGCGACTGGCCGGCTTTCGTCGACCAATCCCAATCTGCAGAACATTCCGATTCGTACCGAATTGGGACGTGAGATTCGCTCGGCCTTTATCGCTGAGCCGGGAAACGTTTTGCTTTCGGCCGACTACTCACAGATCGAGCTGCGATTACTCGCGCATTTCTCGGAAGATCCATTGCTTGTCGAGGCTTACCGTCGCGAAGACGACATTCATCAGCTCACCGCAAGCGAAGTGTTCGGCGTGCCTCCTATGCTGATTACCGCTGAGCATCGCAGTCGGGCCAAAGCCGTCAACTTCGGGATCGTGTACGGCATCTCGCCTTTCGGCCTCGCGGCTCAGCTCAACATCGAGCAGAAAGAGGCTAAGAAGTACATCGAGACTTATTTCGAACGCTACAAAGGCGTGCGCGCGTTCATCGAGCGCGTGCTCGAAGAGACCCGGCGTGAGCAGCGCGTGCGTACGCTCTTTGGTCGGATCCGTCCCATTCCTGACATCAACAGCAAGAACGCCAATATGCGCGGCTTTGCCGAGCGCACTGCCGTAAACACGCCTCTGCAAGGAACGGCTGCCGATGTAATCAAACTGGCGATGATCAAAATCGATGCCGATATCACTCACCGCAAATTGCGATCTCGCATGACGCTGCAGGTTCACGACGAACTGGTCTTCGAAGTTCCCGAGAAGGAAATCGATACTATGCGTGAGCTGGTATGTGAGCACATGCAGAATGTCTACCCATTCAAAGTGCCGCTAATGGTCGATGTTGGCGTAGGGCAAAACTGGCGGGATTTGGAATAACGGTTCCGGCAAATGCACAACGGAACCGCCGGCGGTAGCCGGTGGGCGGGAGATGGCCGAATGGCCAGCTCACGTCTTAGACATTGCTGATAGCGGAACCGAGGAAGCAGGCGCAAATAGAAGCGGCTGCCCCACGGGCTACCACCGCTGGTTCCGTCACCGCTTCAACCGCCTAAGAACGGTCTGCGCTTCAGGAATTTTCAGAATTGACGTAATGCCAAAATAGAACAATCCATACGGGATGAGAATGGCAATGGCCATAAGGCGCGGTCGATGCTGCCCGATTCCCAGCTTGATGGCCCACGCTCCGGCAGCTGAAATGGCAGCCGCAATCCAGAGCTTGGCGAGAAAGGCGCTCGCTGGCTGTACAGTCCCGATCCGCTGATGAAGCTTCCAGCGCAGCAGTAGAAACTCCACCCACCCCGCGATTCCGGCGGACGCCGTCAGTCCGGCGACGCCCCAGCTCCGGCTGATACCGATCATCTGAGGTAAGCGCAGGGCGCAGAAGAGTCCCAGGACCGTGGTGAGTCCCACGCGCACCATGGCGAAGCGCAGCGGGGTGCGCGTGTCGCGAAGAGCGTAGTAGGTCGAGGAATAAAGTCGCCCGAGCGACGATGCCAATAATCCGATCGCCGATCCGGCGAGCACTGCCCAAACGTAGATTGCGTCTGAGTGCTTGAATCGTCCGCTTTGATAGATGGCAGCCGATACAATGTCGCCTAAGGCGAGAAAAGCCACCGCGGAAGGAATCACCAGAAAGGCAATCTGACGCAAAGCTCTTCCCAGTCGAGCACGAAGCTCCGCGGCAATCTCGCTCTCATTTCCAAGGGCACCTGACATTGTCGGTAGCTCAGCGGCCGAGACGCTCATGCCAAAAAGACTTATCGGCAGCGTGTATAACACCTGCGCATATCCAAAATGGGCCACAGCACCGGTCGGCAGCAGAGTCGCAATCATGGAATCGATGTAAGCGCTCAACTGCACCACACCGCGGCTGACGAGCACAGGAAAAAAATTGTGAATCACCTCGCGAACTGACGCCAATTTCAGTCCAAGCTGAACACGTAATCGGCGCACCAGGCGGAGCGTGACCGGCAGTTGCACGCCAAATTGCAAGCCGCTTCCGATCACCGATCCCCAGGCGGTGATCACTGCCAGCGAGTCTTCGGTGTGCGATCGCCCAAACGTGATCATCGTTGCGATCATCACCGCGTTCCAGGCGACTGGCGCTGCGTAAGACAGGAAGAACTTGCGGTGGCTGTTCAGGATTCCCAGACACCAGGCCGACATCACCAGCAGTCCCGCTCCGGGAAAAAAGATTCGTACGAGACGAATCGTGAGTTCGCGCTTGGCACCGTGGAACCCAGGAGCGATCGCGTCGATGATGTACGGGGTAGCGAGCACGCCGATGAGCACCAGAATTGAGGTGACCATCGCCAGCAACCCGGCGATGGCGTCGGCTAAATCGCTTGCCTCTTCCTCATTACCAGTAGCGCGCAGCCGCACATAGACAGGGATGAACGACGCCGAGAGTACGCCTTCGCCAAACAGATTTTGCAGGACGTTGGGTATGCGCACGGCAGCGCGAAAGACGTCTGCTGCGTCGGATCCGCCAAAATAGTGCGCAAATACCGTTTCCCGGAGCAGGCCAACAATTTTGCTGAGGAATATCCCCGCAGCAACCAGAGTTGCCGAGCGTCCAACACTCTCGGATGGTTTCGCCACGGACGGACTCTCTGTGGAAGACGGCATGAATGGTCCCGCAGTCAATCTAGCATCTGCTGAGCCGGCAAAGTCGCTTCGGAGCTTCCTTTATAATTACGAGTCTTTGAACATCCGGTCCTGCGCATGGACCGACTCTGGAGCGTGCGATGGCTGTTTCCGTTATGGCCGGCAATCCGGCACTGCGAGACATTCACACACAACTGAAGAACCGCATGGACAAGGCAGTCGGGGATTTCCGAAATAGCCTGCTATCGACCCGGACGGGGCGCGCGTCTGTCCATATGGTCGACAGCATCCGCGTGCCTTACTACGGCTCGGAGATGCCGCTGAATCAGATCGCGCAAGTACACGCGCCGGAGGCACAGTTGATCACCGTGCAGCCGTTCGATCCTAGCTCGCTGGCGGAGATCGAGAAGGCGCTGCGCACTTCCGACATGGGATTTAACCCGCAGAACGACGGCAAGCTCATCCGTATTCCTATCCCGCCGCTCACAGAAGAACGCCGCAAGGAATTAGTGAAGCACCTGCATAAAGTCCTTGAGGAACATCGCACTGCGATTCGCAACGTTCGCCGCGACGGCAACGATCTGATCAAGAAGGCTCTGAAGGACAAGAAAATCTCTGAAGACGATGAGAAGCGCGCTTTGGAAGAGATCCAAAAGCTTACCGATGACGAGATCAAGAAAATGGAAGAGATGAGCAAAGCGAAGGAAAAAGAAGTCATGCAGGTGTGAGAAATGCCATTTCGCGATTGCGTGATTTCGCGATTTGAGTACCAATCACGAAATCGCGAAATCAGGAAATCACGAAATTTCTTAACACTCGACATCAAGCCGCCGTTTTCCTTGACCTTCTCTCCTTCTCCGTTCTCGTACGCCCTCTCCACTCTTCCCACAATTATTCCTGCCTGAGTTGATGCTCCGGAGCAAACCTCGTTAGAATCATGGCTGCCCACCTCCTGTTTCCGACAGACCTGCGCTCGCGGGTATAGGTGTGTGCAGTTGGAGGGACGTAAGTGCTCGAAGTAGGCGCAGTAGCTCCGGATTTCGATCTTCCCGCGGTGACTGGTGATCGGCGACACCGCGTACGCCTGAGCGACTTCCGGGGAAAGAAGAACGTCGTGCTCGCGTTCTATCCACTGGATTGGACGCCGACTTGAAGCGAGCAGATGACGGCGTACAGTCATGAACTGGAGACGTTCGCCGCATATGACGCCCAGGTCATGGGCGTAAGCGTTGACTCCACCTGGAGCCACATCGCCTGGCAGGAGAAAGAAATCGGAAAGCTGCGGTATCCGCTGGCCAGCGACTTCTATCCGCACGGAGAGGTCGCGCAGAAATACGATGTCTTCCGCACCGGCGATCCCATTCCGGGAATCAACGAGCGAGCGGTATACGTAGTAGACAAGGAAGGAAAGATTGCCTTCGCGCAGCTGTATGAACTTGGGGAAGCTCCGGATAATCGTGACGTGCTTGAAATCCTGGAGAAGCTGTCCCCGCGATTGGCTCAGCCTGCGAGCAAGTGACCGTTGCCTGCCAAGTCACATTCTGCCGTCCGCATCCGCAGAAGCGACTTGGCACATGATTAAGGCTATTTGGCGGTCGATAGGGATTCCTCCGCCAACTTCAGGCGTTCGGAATGACAAACAAGAAAGTCTAACCCATCGGAGGTCGATCGGTCATGCGGAACTGTGTACGGAAGTGTTCTGAGAGCAGTCCGATAGCGTCTCGATTGCCGTCCGGATCACTCTGGGCCAGGTATTTCATAGCCTCAACCAGCAGCTTTTGACCTTCGATGTAGCGCCTGTCGCTAATGCGTGGCGCGCGACGCCGTTTTGGCGCGGGGGTTACCGGGATCGTCAGTACTCTGGCCACGGTTACGATTCCTCTATAAAGGCAAAAATTAAGGGCAAGGAGAGTAGGAAGCTAAAACCTCTACTATTCGTTGCCAGTATAGGCAACGAACTACTCTGGTGGAAGCGTTTTTCGGCGAGCCTGTGCCGGGGCCAGCAATCCGAGCCTTCACGCAGCATTGACTAGAGTCCGTAGTTTTGCCAGTAATTGCTCCGGCTCGCCTTTGCGAGCGAATGCGGCAGCGTAGGGAGCAATATCATCGGGCATCCACTGCATATCCGAGAGCACCAGAACAGGCCGTTGAGGGAACGCCTGCTGCGCCAGCCTTGCCACTTCCGGAGAACTGATTGAATCCCCCATGCGGTAGTCCATCACGATAATGTCCACGGGCTCCGATCGTGGAAACTCAAGTCGGTCATGATTCACGAGCAATGTGAGAGGACGAAAGCCTCCCCGCTCCAGAATCCATGCATACAGCTTCAGGTGCGACGGGTTGTCGTCGATGAGGAGAACAGTGGGGCCGGCGGGCACGGTAAGTAAAGTATATGTTACAAACTAACCAGCGCAATGGGTTTATGTGATAACGCTAAATCGTACAGACAACCAGAGCTGCCCACCCGCCATCCAATCCCCGAGCAGCTCTCCCTCGCACAAATTTGGCCCCAGGCTGACACTTGGGGATCGCGTCTAGCTCCGGTGTTTGGAGCAGGCTGAAACGAAGCGAATGGACTGTTCCAAACCTCCAAAACCACTCCGCAGTGTGCCGGTTGCTCTGCTACTGGCTTGTGTGTGGTCGATCGGGTATGCCCAATCCACTTCCGACGTTCAGCTCGCGCAGAGCGGCCAGGCGCCGCTGAAAGAGCTCAGCCTCGAGCAGTTGGGCAAGATTGAGGTCACCACCGCTACCAAGACCCCTGAAACGCTGTGGAAAACTCCAGCCGCAATCTATGTAATAACTCAGGAAGACATCCGCCGTTCCGGCGTGACGAGCATTCCTGAGGCGCTGCGTCTTGCGCCCGGTGTTGAAGTAGGAAGAATTGATGCCGACACTTGGGCGATCGGGATTCGAGGCCTGCAGAGCAATTTTTCGAAATCGGTACTGGTCCTCATCGATGGACGCAGCGTCTACACTCCGCTTTTCTCCGGCGTTTTTTGGGATGTGCAAGACCTTCCGCTGGAGGACATCGATCGCATTGAAGTCATCCGCGGCCCGGGTGGCACGATCTGGGGCCCCAATGCGGTAAACGGGGTAATCAACATCATCACCAAGAACGCAACCGATACCCACGGCGCAATGGTGTCGATGCTGGCCGGCAACGTCGATAAAACCGTCGCTTCCGTGCGCGTAGGCGGCGGCAACGGACAGGGATTCAACTATCGCGTCTTCGGCCGAGGATTTGTCAGGGGTCCCGAGTTTCATCAGGACGGCAACAATTTCGATCAGTGGCATCAGGAGCGCGGCGGCTTCCGCATGGATTGGGACAACCGCGCCGATACCTACACAGTGCAGGGCGACATGTATCGCGGAAGCTCTCCGCATATGGTCGGCCTCGGTACGCTCAATCCGCCCACGTTGGGGGTGCAAACCGCGGTCGATTCGGCTGTTTCGGGCGGAGACCTGCTTGCGCGCTGGCGACGCGATCTGGGCAATGGTTCCGATATCTACCTCCAGGTCTATTTCGATCGCACGCAGCGAATCGATCCTTCGCTCGGCGAATCTCGAAATACGTGGGACATTGATTTCGTGCACCGCCTCAAGGTCGGGAGTCGCAACCTTTTCTCCTACGGCGCGGGACTGCGCTGGAGCCCGTTTTACATCGAACAAACCTCGCAAACCGTCGACATTGAACCGCATAAAGACACGGATCACGTCCACAGCATTTTCTTGCAAGATGAATTGCAGATCGTCCCTAATCGCTTCTCCCTGACCGGAGGCTTAAAGCTGCAACATAACAACTTCACCGGATTCGACGCACAGCCGACCGTCCGTGCATTGTGGACTCCTTCGGAACACCGCACCTTCTGGGCTGCGGTTACACGCGCGGTGACCACGCCTTCACGTTTAGAGGAGGATTTCAACCTGACCGGAGTGGCAAGTGTGAATCCGCTTATCTTTCTGCGAGTGTCGGGAAACCCAAAGTTTCAATCTGAAACGCTGCTGGGATACGAAGGCGGATACCGACAACTCTTCGGCCAGCGCGTATACCTGGATCTTGCAGTCTTCCACAACGATTATGACAATCTACAGAGCTTCGGAGCGCCATCCACATTTCTCGAAAATACTCCGCCCGCGCCGCACCTGGTGATCGATATTCCATATGCGAACCAAATCGCCGGAGCCACAGACGGTTTCGAGATTTCGCCGAATTGGCATGTAAGGGATGCATGGCGCCTGGCTGGATCGTACTCGTTTGTCACCGCCGGCATGCATGCGACCGGCGGCACCGCGGACATCAGTTCGACGGGCTCCATCAAGACCTATGAAGGCTCTAGCCCGCGTCATCAGGTAGAAGCTCGCTCATTCCTCAACCTGCCGTTCCATTTTGAATTCGACCAGACGTATCGTTACGCGAGCGCGTTGCCGGCGCAGAATGTAAACGCGTACCAGACAATGGACGCGCGCTTCGGCTTCAACTACAGAGAACTGCAGCTCTCGCTGGCCGGGCAAAACCTGTTTCAACCGTCTCATTTCGAATGGGGCACCGGCGACCCGAATCAGGCGCTTATCGGAGTTCGTCGGGCAGTTTATGCCAGCGTGGTGTGGAATCGGAGCCGATGAGCACAGCCGCGGCCGTCGACGGAAATTCCCGCACGCGGACCCGCTATCATTCTGGCTGGATGTTCGAAAGCTTGATTCCATTTCGGAATAAAGCATGCATTCTGTTTACTTGTCTGCTGGCGTTCTGTGGCCTGGCGCATGCGGACCGTCCTTCGGAATATCAAGTCAAAGCTGCATACCTGTACAATTTCGGGAAATTCGTCAATTGGCCTGCCGATGCAGGCGCCGCCTCCGAGTTTGACGTTTGTGTTTTGGGCACAGATCCCTTTGGACCGCTGCTCGACGCCACCGTCTCTGATTCAACCATCAACGGCAAACGCGTAATCGCGAGACGTATTGGGCGCGCGCAGGACGCGGCGAGTTGCCGCGTCGTCTTCATTGCTGCTTCGGAATCACAGCGTCTGGGCAGCGATCTTGCGGTACTCAGCAAACTCCATGTGCTGACAGTGAGCGACAATGCTCATTTTCTTGAGCGCGGGGGGATGATCCAGTTCGTGCTTGAAGGCGATCGCGTTCGCTTTGCCGTGAACCTGTCTGCCGCCCAGGAAGCCGGACTGACGCTCAGCTCAGAACTGCTGAAGGTTGCGACTAAAGTGGTCGGGAACACGCAGGTGCGATGAAGATGAAGGCCGAAAAGACCACATCGATTGCACGCCGGCTTACCTGGATGAACGTCCTGGTGAGCGCGATTGCGCTTGTGGTGTGCTCAGCCGCATTCATCGCCTACGATCTGAATGTCTACTTCGATGCCATTGTTCGCAACCTCAGCGTGCAGGCGCAGATGGTCGGCTTTAACAGCGTCTCCGCACTCACGTTCAACGATCCGCAGGCAGCCGAAAAAACGCTTTCTGCTCTTTCAACCTCCGCGAACATTATCTCCGCCGGCCTGCTCACGCCGGACGGCAAGCTGTTTGCCCGTTACGCCAAGCCGGGAACGCCCGTCAATATCCCTCCTCTGCCGCAAGGCTTCGACGATCAGCACTGGTTCAAGCGCGACGAACTGTCGCTGATCCACCCAGTCATCTTTCAGGACAAGCTGACCGGTTATGTGTACATACGATCGGACCTGCATCGGCTTTACGCTCGCCTGCAACAGTATGTGCTGATCATTGTCCTTGCGCTGCTCACAGCCTTCGTCGTTGCGATGCTCGCGTCGTCGATTTTCCGCCGGGCTATCGCCCAACCGGTGATGCGACTGGCAGAAACCGCGCGAATCGTCTCGCGCGAAAAGAACTATTCCGTTCGTGCTTCTCCAACCCGCGAGCACGATGAGCTGGCTACTCTGATCGCCGCATTCAACGAAATGCTCGAACAGATCCAAACACGCGATCAGGCGTTGCGCGAGGCGCAAGGCGAACTCGAGCATCGCGTGCAGGATCGAACGCACCAGCTGGTGGCAGCCAATAAGGAACTCGAGGCGTTTTCATATTCGGTGTCGCACGATCTGCGCGCTCCGCTCGAAGTAATCAATGGCTTCAGCTATGTGCTCGAGATGGACCACGCCAACAAGCTCGATGCCGGCGGACGTGAATGCCTCAAACAAGTTCGCGTGGCGTCGCAGCGTATGGGCGAGTTGATCGAAGACCTTCTCAACCTCTCTCGAGTTGCCACAACTACTATGCATCAGGAGCGCATCAATCTGAGCGCCGTCGCGAGCAACATCGCGGATGATCTGCATCGACGCGAGCCCGAGCGCGATGTCGCATTCGTGATCGCGCCTGACGCAATTGTCAGAGGCGATCCTCGCTTCTTGCAGATCGTGCTCGAGAATCTTCTTCGCAATTCCTGGAAATACACATCGCGGCATGCGAAGGCGCGAATCGAATTTGGCGTAGAAGAGAGGCGCGGCCTTCATGTGTACTTCGTGCGCGACGATGGAGCGGGCTTCGATCCCGCTCGTGCCGGTCGTCTGTTCCAGCCGTTCCAACGGCTGCACTCTGAGGCCGAGTTCTCCGGCAACGGTGTTGGTCTCGCAACCGTTCAGCGCATCATCCAAAAGCACGGCGGCCAAATCTGGGCCACCGGATCTCCCGAACGCGGAGCAACGTTTTACTTCACGGTCGGCGAGAATCATGCTGCGGTCGTGAGTTCCAAATCGGAACAGGAAGCGCGTGTGAGCAATAGGCAGTAGGCTATAGGCAGTAGTTAACACAACTAGCTTGCTACACCCTGACTCGCAAAAAGAGAAGATTCGCTGTGCCGGTTAGCAGCCCGTTCATGGCAACCCTTATTGCTTTTGGCCTATTGCCTATTGCTTATTGCCTACTGCGTACCACTGTCCTCGTAGACTCGCGCACTCTCGCCGTGCGCGCTGTCGAACAACAGGTTCAAGCTGTCAGGACCTGCGTGGTAGAGGACAAAGCGGCTGCTCTGATCGCCATAGGCGCGGAACAATAGCTCGCCACGGCCATCACCGCTGGCATCTACCGCGTCAATGATTTCCAGCCGCGGATACACATCGAGGTGCGCATCATCGGTGATCTGCGAAAAGACTTTTCGCAAGCTGCCATCGATCTCCTCCCATGCGGCTGTGGTGATGTACTTCTTCCCGCCATTCACCATGGCAGTCGCGGAATAGACCAAAATGGGAGCATTGTCGCTGTTCACGTCGAATATCCCGAACTTTACGCTCTTAAGTTCCAGCGGGGCAGGAGTGGGAGCGAGAGTCCGCGCCTTCCTGTTCGCCGTTCTCGGCCTGGGCGCTTCGGACGGCGTACGCAATTTTTCCAGCTCTGCCTGTGTGAGCTTCTCCATTAATGCGCGAAACCGATCCGCTTCTCCGGGCTTCGTGCGATAAGTAAACGGACGCGGTTCCGGTCCACTTGCATCAGAGACAGCCACCATCATGTGCATTGCCGGAGGGACGAATTCCTTCGACGGTGCTGCCGGTTTCTTCGTTTCCGTCGCGCTGTGACGGCGCAACGTTGGGCGCTCAGGGTCGCGATCGATATTTTTGAGCACTTCGTCGGTCTGTTCCTTCGGACTCGGAGGTGGCGGAGCCCCGCGGCGCAGCTTGGGCCGCTCATCTTCAGACGGCTCGGCAGGCGCCGACGGCTTTGGAGCGCTCTTCGCCTTCGGCTCATCGCTTCCTTTTTTCGCGAATTTGCCGAGGCCGTACCAGGTGCCGTCCTGGTCGCGCGCTCCGCCCACGGTGAATGTACCGACAACATCGCCGCTCTTGAGCACGTCGTAGATGACGCCGGAGTCGATGGCCATCGGCTCCGGCTGCGCCTGATAGAGCTCAGCGTCGTAGTAGCGGCCTTCGACGAGAATTGCGACCGGCGTCAGAACCGATGTTCCCGCAGTGGGAACTGGATCATCTCCGTTCCACGTTACAACTGCGATTGCCCGCGGCCCAGCGTCCTTCTTGCGCTGCGCCTTCACCACGATCGGAGATGCAAACCAAAGTGTCACGACCGCTAGCGCGGCAACACAAAATCGGACCTTGCGATATAAATGTTCAGAACGATACTTCAAGGAATAAGCCTTCATGGAAATTGGCGACAAGGTCCCCGATACAGCGGTACCCAATCAAGATGGCCAGCCGGTAAGCCTGAAAGACTTTCGCGGCAAGCCGGTCGTACTCTTCTTCTTCCCCAAGGCCGATACCCCGGGCTGAACCATTGAGGCCTGCGGCTTTCGCGATCAGTTCGAAAAGCTGCAGCGTGCCGGCACGGTCGTGCTGGGCATATCGAAAGACTCACCGAACGCTCAAAAGAAGTTCAAAGATAAATATAGCCTGCCTTACACACTGCTCGCAGACGAGGACAAGAAGCTCTGTGAAGCATTCGGAGTGCTGAAAGAAAAGAACATGTATGGCCGCAAGACGATGGGCATCGAGCGCACCTCATTCTTGATCGACGCACAAGGCCGAATCTCGAAGATATTTCCCAAAGTAAAGCCCGAAGGCCACGCGGAAGAGGTGCTCGCAGCGCTAAAGAAGTAAGCCGTAGAACCAGAGATCCGCGACTGCAAAACGCATGGTGCCGGGAGGGGGGGTCGAACCCCCACGAGGGGTAAACCTCGGCGGATTTTGAGTCCGCTGCGTCTGCCAGTTCCGCCATCCCGGCGCGGGAGGGACAGAAACAGGTTAGCACGATGCACTTCAACGGCTACCACAACAGATCGATATCGAAACTCTCGGAGAATTCTGCTGATTGAGTGTCAGGATTTTCGGGTATATACTTTGTATATACACTGGGAGCGTCCAAATGAAAGCGCAAATGGTGAGATGGGGCAATAGTTTGGCCATACGTATTCCGAAGCCGATCACGGCCGAAGCTCGAATCAGCGAAGGAGATTACGTTGAAATAGAAGCTAGTGAAGGGCGTATCCAGCTACGGCGAGCCAGCAAAAGCAAACGATTACGCCTGGAGGATCTCGTAAGGCAGATCACTCCTGAAAACCGCTACACAGACATGAACTCTGGTCCCGAGGTGGGGCGCGAGAGGATTGAGTGGTAGGCGAATATGTTCCCGATGCGGGAGATATCGTCAGTATCGATTTCGATCCGCAAGTTGGACACGAGCAGGCGAAGCGTCGTCCCGGTCTGGTCCTCACCGACAAGCGTTACAACAGGGCGAGCGGGCTGGCCATCATTTGTCCTTTGAGAAGCCAACGCAAGCCATACCCTTTTGCACTTCCCGTTACGTTAGACAATGTGGAAGGTGCAGCCTTAATCGATCAGATCAAGAGCCTCGACTGGGCAGCACGCAGGGCAGTGTTTCAGTCTAAAGCTGAGAACAACCTTCTCACCAAAGCCCGCCAATATCTAGCTGTCCTGCTGGGAATTCGTTGATCCCGGGTCATTTTCCATTACGGAAATCAGCGGCTTATGCCGGCAGCTGCCGATAGATCTTCCTGAACTCATAGAACCCAGTCTTGCCGACGAGCCATTCGGCAGCGCGGACAGCGCCGTCGGCGAAGCCGCGACGGTTCTTTGCATCGTGCACCAGCATCATGGTGTCATTGGGGGAATCGAGCAGGATTACGTGAGTTCCCACGGTTTCGCCTTCGCGCACCGAGGTGATTTCGGGCTCAATGTGGGCTACATCGGAAAAGATTCGCTGGATCGAGACCGCTGTGCCTGAGGGTGCATCTTTCTTATGGACGTGATGGCGTTCGACGATGGTAGGCACATATCCTTGCGAACAGGACGCAGCCGCAGCGGCGGCGATCTCGAAGAAGACGTTCACTCCGATGGAGAAGTTCGAACCGTAGAGGACCGCCGCTTGTTCTTTGCGGGTCTGCTCTTCCATGCGCGGAATGTGCTGATACCAGCCCGTGGTGCCGACGACGATCGGCTTGCGAGCGTGAATGCAGGCTTCGATGTTTTCGATGACCGCTTCCGGCGTGGTGAAATCGATCAGAGCATCGACACCGTGCAGATGATCCACTCCCAACCCGCTGGCGTGCGGGTTCTCCTTGGACGTGAGCACACGAACGGAGTGTTCACGCTGTCGCGCAACCTCCTCCACCAACGCTCCGGTTTTTCCATGACCTAGCAGGAGTAGATTCATTCCGCTCTTGAGAATCATTTCACCACGGAGTCACGGAGACACGGAGTTTCTCAGAATGGCAAACGAAAAGATTCTCTCTGTGGCTCCGTGTCTCCGTGGTGAAAACGAATTAAGCAAATACCCCAGGATCGGGATTAGCGAAGAATACTTTGTGCAGCGTGCGGACGGTCTCCTCCACATCGTCTTCTTCAATCACGAAACTGATGTTAATCTCCGACGCGCCCTGGGAAATCATACGCACGTTAGTCTCCGGAAGCGCGCCAAAAACTTTGGCTGCGATCCCGCGAGTGCCGCGAATGTTCTCCCCAACCAGACAGACGATCGCTTTGCGTCCTTCGTACTTCACATCCGCGAGCTTCTCGAGGTCGGCTGCAATCGCTGGGATGGCTTCAGTGGAATCGACCGTTAGCGAGATGCTCACCTCCGAAGTCGAAACCATGTCCACCGGGCATCGATGATGGTCGAAGACTTCGAAGATGTTTTTCAGGAAGCCGTGGGCCATGAGCATTCGCGTGGCGACCACGTCGACGATGGTGATCCGTCGCTTGGCCGCGATCGCTTTGAAGTAATTGCGGCATTGCGGTGCGCGGGCCGTGATTCGCGTGCCTTCGCAGGTGGGATTACGCGAGTTGAGTACAAAAACGGGAATGTCTTTCTGCACGGCAGGAAGCAGCGTGGCTGGATGAAGAACTTTCGCCCCGAAGTAAGCCAGTTCGGCAGCTTCCTCGAAGCTGATGGTACGGATACGGTGCGCGTCGGGGCAGATGCGCGGGTCGGTGGTCATCATGCCATCGACATCGGTCCAGATTTCGATCGACTGAGCATCGAGTCCAGCGCCCACGATGGCAGCGGTGAAGTCGGAGCCTCCTCGCCCTAGAGTCGTGGTGACACCTTCGCGCGTACTGCCGATAAAACCTCCCATTATGGGAATCTGTTTGCGGTCAAGCAAGGGGCGGACATGATGGGCGAGGCGCACATCAATTTCGGGAAATAGAGGAACAGCTTTGGTGTGATTCGAATCGGTGACCACGCACTGGCGCGAATCGACGTGCGCAGCCGGCAGGTCGCGGCGGAGAAATGCCGCCGTCACCATGCGGCTGGAGATGCGTTCGCCGAACGAAGCGATCAAATCCGTAGTGCGAGGGGTGAGCTCGCCGACAGCAGCGATACCGCGCAGCAGTTCGTCGAGCGCATCGAAGTCGCTTTCGAGCTCAGAATGGAACTGGGTAAAAACGGCACTGCCGAGAAGTTCGCCCGCAGTCGAGTAATGCCGCTCGCGCAGTCCGCGCGAAAGCTGTAGCGCTTTTTCACGATCGCCTTCGCCGGCCGCGCGGCCTGCAGCGAGAAGCTGATCGGTGACCTTCGACATGGCGCTGACCACGATGGCGGGTGCACGCTCGCGTCGTTCGGCAACGATCTTCGCAGCGCGATCAATCGCGGCGGAATCCTCCACCGAGGTCCCGCCGAATTTCATGACGATCATTGCGAAACCCAGGATCGAACACGGAGGTCACGGAGGACGCTGAGGTGATCCGTAGACGATAGCCGGCTTCGTTTAACCTGAAACTGCGGGAAGTTGCTCAATAAGGCTCCGGGATGACAACGTGTCTGTTTTTGAATCCTAGCCCTACTTTGTTTTCGAGCTTTTGTCTTTTTACCCCTCTGTGTCCTCCGTGCCCTCCGTGTTCAAATCCGGCTAGTCGAGATACCCATCGTGCCTGAGCAGTTCGGCATTCAGCAGGGCTGCGCCGGCGGCGCCGCGGATAGTGTTGTGCGAGAGCACGGTGAACTTCCAGTCGAGCAGGCTGCATGGACGAAGCCGTCCCACTACAGCACTCATGCCGTTTCCACGATTCACGTCGAGCCGCGGCTGTGGACGATCGGTGCCGCTGTTGTAAATCACCGGTTGCTGCGGAGCAGTGGGCAGTGAAATTTCCTGCGGACGCGACCGGAAATCCGACCACGCCTCTAGGATCTCCTGCTCTTCGGCAGCTTTCTTCAGCTTGATGGAAACCGATTCCGTGTGTCCATCTTCCACAGCCACGCGATTGCATTGCGCACTGATTTTGAATCCGGCTGCCTTGACCGATCCATTGTGAAGATCGCCAAGCAGCTTCTTGGTTTCGGCTTCGAGTTTCTCTTCTTCTTTCGAGATGAACGGGATCACGTTGCCGAGGATGTCGAGCGAGGCCACGCCCGGATATCCCGCGCCGCTGACAGCCTGCATGGTGGCGACGAACACAGCTTCGATCCCGAATTTGCGATGGAGTGGTGCGAGTGCCATGACCAAGCCGATTGCCGAACAGTTGGGATTCGTGGCGATGAATCCGCCATTGCGCTTGCGCGTAGGCTGCTTCTCGATCAGCTTGAGGTGATCGCCATTCACTTCGGGAATCACCAGTGGCACGTCTTCATGCATGCGGAAGGCACTGGAGTTCGTGATCACCGCATGGCCAGCTTCGGCGAACTTCGGCTCAAGCTCTTTTGCGATGCCTGCATCCAGGGCAGCAAAGATCACCTTGGGCGCTCCGTCTGGGGTGGCATCTGACACACGCATTTTGGCCACCTTCTCGGGGATGGGCGTGTTCAGCTTCCAGCGCGCGGCCTCCGCATATGGCAAGCCTGATGAACGCTCGGAAGCCGCGAGCCACGCGACCTCAAACCACGGATGGTGCTCAAGCAACTGCACGAAGCGCTGACCGACCATGCCGGTCGCGCCCAGGACTCCTATAGGGATCTTATTCGGCATTTCTGATTAATTTTCTACAGTAGCAGAACAGGTGGTGATTTCACCACGAAGCCCCTTCGGACGCTGAAAAGGCGAGCGCGGGCAATGCCGGACAGGGACTCATTCATTTTTCTCCGGTTCGTCACCATTATTACGGTATTCGTCCCCTCAATATTCGTTCAGGCCCTGACAACGATGATTTGCCCATGCTACGCTGCGCGGCCTAATAAGAAGTCGCGTCTCCACTGACGCGAGCCGCCACGGCGCGGCGAAGTGCTCGCTTTCATAGTCGTCTGGATTCTTAGTCAGCGTCTTCTGGCGTTGAAAATTTCTGGAGGGACGAATGATTGGGCAAGAAATGCGGTGTCACACATCCTCTGTGGCACGCAACAGCCGTAGCTACGCAGAAAAGCCAACAGTTAATTGGACACTTACAACCCTCGCTCAACTCCTTGCTTTCATCGTAGTGCTCGGATTTGCTGCTCCCAGCAGTTTCTCTCAAACGGGAGCAACAGGCGCAATCATCGGGACGGTTACTGACCCGCAAGGCGCCGTGGTGCCGTCAGCCGATGTACTGCTCACCGAGAAGAGTACCAACTCAACATCAAAGACAACGACCAACAGTGCCGGACATTACGCTTTCGCGAACGTAAATCCTGGCCTCTATGACATCAAGATTACAAAGCAGGGTTTCCAAACCGGCCTTGTCCGCGATCAGAGAGTTGAAGTGGGCAAGTCGCTCACCGAAGATGTGACGCTTCCCCTCGGAGCAGTAACACAGGAGGTCACGGTAGAGACTACCGGCACTGAACTTCAGACGATGAATGCCACGGTCGGCAATACCGTGAGCGGCGTCGCGCTTGATTCTCTGCCGAGCTTAGGTCGCGATGTAAGTACGTTCGTGACGTTGCAGCCTGGAGTAGGTCCGGATGGCAGCGTGGCTGGGACGGTCGTCGATCAAGCCAGTTTCCAACTCGACGGCGGGAACAACACTAACGACATGGACGGTAGCATGAATGTCTATACGCCGAGCTTCGGAGGCGATCCAACCGGCGGCATCGCCAGCCAACTCACCGGTGTTGGAACTCCAACGGGCGTGATGCCGACTCCTGCAGACAGCGTGGAAGAATTCAAGGTCAATACAGCAAATCAAACTGCCGATTTCAACAATTCCTCAGGCGCACAAGTGCAGGTGGTGACGAAACGCGGAACCAATACTGTTCACGGCACGGTATACGAGTACTACCTTGATAACAACTGGAATGCGAACACCTGGGACAACAATCTTTCCGGAACGCCGATTCCTGGCTATCACTACAGTCGGTTCGGCGCAGCTTTAGGCGGCCCGATTATTCCTAAAGAGATCCTCGGCGGCAAGACCTACATGTTTGGGAACTATCAGGGATTTCGATGGCCCAATTTCATCACCATCGAACGCCCTGTTCCCACGGCTGCGCTGAGGGCGGGATTGATCACGGATGCCGATACCGGTATTCAATATGATCTAAAAACAATCGACCCGCGCGGCATCGGACTCAATCCCACCATTCAGCAGTTGTGGAGCAAGTACATGCCACTGCCGAACGATCCCAAGTGCACCGGCGCACCCATCAGCGGGCCATTGCTAGGCAGCCGCTGTGACGGGTTTAATACTCAAGGGTTCAAGGCAAACATGGCGCTGCCGCAGAACGACAACTTCGGAGTCGTTCGCCTTGACCATGACTTCAGCTCAAAATTGCACTTCAACACGAGCTACCGCATTTACAAATTGACGCGAGCAACCGCTGATCAATATGACATCGGCGGATTTTTCCCTGGCGACAAACTGGGCGTCCCGACTTCCAACACGAATCGTCCCCAGCAGCCTTGGTACTACGTTGCCGGACTCACCACCAACCTCACCAGCACCACGACCAATGATTTCCACTTCAGTTATCTGCGAAATTTCTGGTCGTGGTCTTCGCAGGGCGATCCGGTACAGTTCGCCGGTTTGGGCGGAGCCCTGGAGCCGTTGGGAGAACAGCATTACAACGTGTTGGCTCCTTACAACGTAAACACTCAAAACACCCGCACCAGATTTTGGGACGGACACGATTACTTCCTACGCGATGACGTCACTATGTTGCATGGGAATCACCTGTTCACCTTCGGCGGCCAATATCAACGCAATTGGAACTATCACCAGCGCACGGACAATGGAGGTGGGATCAACTACTACCCCGTGTATCAGCTTGGAGACTCGAATGGTGGTCCGGACATCGGGCCCGCCACAACGGCATTCAACCGACTTGCGGCCGCAGCTCTGGGAATCGTAACCGACTCACAGATTGCGTACACGCGGTCTGGCGCCAATCTGGCGTTGAATCCGCCACTTACGCCTGCGTCTGATAGAAGCACGATTCCTTATTACAACGTCTACTTTAGTGATAGCTGGCATATCAAACCCTCTCTCACCCTCAACTATGGTCTGGGCTGGACCCTTGAAATGCCGCCAACTGAGCAGGATGGCAAACAGGTAATGCTCGTTGACTCGAGTAATCAACCACTCGACTTAGAGTCATATCTGGCGTCCCGCGAACGTGCTGCTTTGCAAGGGCAAGTCTACAATCCGACGGTCGGCTTCGCTCTCATCGGGAACACGGCAAACTCGCCTAAGTATCCGTACAACCCGTTCTATGGCGAGTTCAGTCCGCGCCTGGCAGTCGCCTGGAATCCACACTTCGGTGATAGTTGGATGGGCAAGATTTTTGGTGAAGACAAGAGTGTTCTTCGCGCGGGTTATGGACGAATCTATGGTCGGCTGAATGGCGTTGATCTCGTTCTGGTACCACTGTTGGGAACCGGTCTGATTCAACCTGTTCAGTGCAAGACTCCGAACAGAAATGGCACGTGTTCAGGGCCATATGACGCGAGTACTGCATTCCGAATTGGAATCGATGGCAACACGGCTCCGTTAGCCAGCGCCTCACCAACTCTGCCGCAGCCGGATTTTCCGGGTATCAACGATGTTGCTGCCGGCGCTGGCGAATCTCTGGATCCGAATTTCCGTCCGAACGTGGTGGACTCGTTTGACGTGACAATTCAACGTCAACTCTCGAACCGTGTGACTATGGAGTTGGGATACATCGGGCGCCTGATCAATCATGAATATCAGCCCGTCAACATCAACGCTGTGCCCTACATGATGACCCTGGGCGGACAGAGCTTCGCTCAGGCATACGCGAATGTCGAGACGGCGATGAAATGCAATGTCTCAGCCGGCGCTTGCGGCGCGGCCGGCGTGCCGACCGTCGCAACCCAGCCGTTCTTCGAGGCCGCACTGTCGGGGACTGGATATTGCAACGGATTCGCGAATTGCACTGCGGCTGTTGTCAACAAGCAATTCAGCAATTTCCAAAGTCAGGCAGTCTGGGATCTGTGGTCTGCCTTGGACCAGGGTGGAATCAACGGAGGCACGCCAGTAGTCGATCCAGTTACCGGCGCGGTCACCCCCACCACAAATCCTGGATTCAACTTTGCATGCAGCATGCTGAACTGCCCGTCAGTCGCAACAGGCGGACAGGGACAACTTAGCAGTGGTGTGGGCGTCAACGCGAGCATCGGCCATGGCAACTACCATGCTGGATTTGTTTCGCTCCGTATGAATGACTGGCGTGGACTCACGCTTCAACAAAACTTCACTTACAGCAAAGCACTGGGTACCGGAGCATTCGTTCAAGCGACTAGTGCCTATACGGTCGATGACCCCTTCGACATTGACAAAATGTATGGAGTACAGGGATTTGATCGCAAGTTCGTTTACAACACCTTCGTGGTTTACCAACCTCCGTTCTTCAAGAACCAGTCGGGAGTGATCGGCCACCTTCTTGGAGGATGGAATCTTGCGACCATCTTTACCGCAGGGAGTGGCGAGCCGTTATTCTGCAACACGCTGACTGGAGCCGACTTCCAGGGCGGGTCTGGTGCTCAAGGTTTCGGTGCCGGTGACAACGTTGATTTCAACGATACTGAAAACTGTCTCTTCACCGGTAAATCGAGCCCCAGCAATTCAGTGCACCAAAACGTCAATGGAGGCGCCGATTCGTTCGGTACCAACGTGGGAACAGCAACGGCGGGAAGCGGCAATGCAGCTCTGAACATGTTTGCCGATCCTGTCGCAATTTATAGTCAGGTTCGTTCTCCCATTCTGGGTATCGATAAGCGGGCCGGAGGGGCTGGATCATTCCGCGGCTTGCCTTACTGGAACATGGACCTGAGCGTGAAGAAGCGCTTCAGGCTCACAGAACGCGTAAGCAGCGATTTCCAGGTTGTATTCACGAACGTCCTTAACCACAACCAGTTCTTCGATCCCTTGCTCGACTTGCAAACTCCGAGCGCATTTGGGGTTCTTACCTCTCAAGGTAACAACCCACGGCAAATGGAGTTCGGGTTGAGAGTCAGCTTCTAGCCAAAATCGGCCCAATGAGCCGGTATCGAGTCCCTCGATACCGGCTTTTTCCTGTTCAAAATACCCAAAACTGAATAATCAATTCTTATGCTTTCCATCCAAATCTTTACGCTATCTATCCCGTTTTTCCCGCATTTTATCCCTGACAAGATTCACAGTCATGTGGTAAGCTGCGCGGCCTAATAAGAAGTCGGCTCCTTGCTGACGCGAGCCGCCACCGCGGCCATGTGCCTCGTTTTCATAAGTCGTCTGGATTTTTAATCAGCGTCTTTTTGACGTTGACAATTCTGGAGGGACGAATGATAGGGCAAACGACGCCGTGTCACACATCCTCTGTGGCACGGAAGTGCTGTGACTCCACCCCAAGGCTTCTAAACAAAACCCACAACTTAAAGTCAATGAAGGCGGTTGCGAATGGTCTCGCGTTCATGCTTCTCCTGCTGACCGGCGCAATGGTCTTCAGTCAAGCCGTTTCGACTGGAACAGTGATCGGAACTGTCACCGACCAGCAGGGCGCAGTCGTTCCGGACGCTACGGTCTCGTTGATCGACAAATCCACCAATGCAGAGATCAAGACTACGAGCAACAGCGCTGGCCACTATGCGTTCCCGCACGTAAATTCGGGAACATACGACATCAGAGTGACGAAGCAGGGCTTTCAGACTGCCATAATTCCAAACCAGACAGTTCAGCTGGCAAGCGCGTTAACCGAGGACATAAAGCTCACAGTGGGTTCAGTAACGCAGGAAATCACTGTCGAGACCACCGGAACCGAGTTGCAAACTCTGAATGCAACCGTCGGTAACACAGTGTCAACAATCGCGCTCTCATCGTTGCCCAGTTTAGGACGAGACGTCAGCACGTTCGCTACACTCCAACCCGCAGTAAGCCCAGACGGCTCCGTCGCTGGAACAGCCGTTGACAACAGCAGCTTCCAACTCGACGGCGGCAACAACACCAACGACATGGACGGCAGCATGAGCGTCTATACGCCGACATTTGCCGGCGATCCTACCGGCGGAATTGGCGATGGGCTACAGCCAACGGGCGTGATGCCGACGCCGGCGGACAGCGTCGAGGAATTCAAAGTCAACACTGCCAATCAGACAGCCGACTTCAACAGCTCTTCAGGCGCTCAAGTTGCCGTTGTGACCAAGCGCGGGACAAACAGGTTCCACGGGACTGCCTACGAGTACTATCTTGATAACAACTTCAACGCAAACACCTGGCAGAACAATTTCACTCACACGCCTATTCCCGACTATCACTACAGCCGTTTTGGGGTAGCTGCAGGTGGCCCGGTGCTTCCGGACTTTCTGGGCGGCAAGACCTATCTGTTTGGCAACTATCAGGGCTTCCGCTGGCCGAACTCGCAGACCTATGAGCGAGCCGTTCCGAGCGCGAACATGCGGAATGGAATTTTGTCGTTTAACGGAACAAACTACGACTTAAAGGATCCCGCCCTTGACCCTCGCGGTATCGGGATTAATCCACTGATTTCGCAAATGTGGAGCAAGTATGTTCCGGCGGCTAATGACCCCGGTTGCACTCTGAGCCGTTGCGATGGAACGAACGTCCAGGGATTTAAAGGCAATGTCGCCCTTCCCCAGAGAGACAATTTCTTTGTTGCCCGGTTAGATCATGACTTCGGCTCCAAGTGGCACCTCATGAGCAGCTATCGTTATTACAAGTTGACTCGTGCGAGCACCTCTCAGATCGATATAGGCGGTTTCTTTCAAGGCGATCAGCTCGGAGTTCCAGCGTCGGTTTCCAGTAGACCGCAGCAGCCGTGGTACTACGTTGCCGCTTTAACTACGAACATCAGCTCGAACATCACGAATGACTTCCATTACAGCTTCCTGCGCAACTACTGGTCATGGTCGGACAAGGAAGACACGCCTCAGTTCTCGCAACTTGGCGGAGCACTCGAGCCGTTCGGCGAATCCGGAACAAACGTCCTCTCTCCTTACAACGTGGATACCCAAGATGTGCGTACTCGCTTCTGGGACGGCCTCGATCACATGTTCCGCGATGACGTCACTTGGTTGCACGGCAACCATCTCATCCAGTTCGGTGGGACGTATCAGCACAACTATGACTTCCACCAGCGCAGTGACAACGGCGGCGGTATCAACTATCAGCCGGTTTACCAGCTCGGGCTCGCTTCGAGTTCAGGAGCGGGAATCGACATGTCAACTGTTCTTCCGCCACCTTGCCCGACCTCAACGCCTCAACCTAACTGCTTGACCTCGTCGCAAGCAACGAATTTTGGACGCGACTACGCAGCGGTGCTTGGCATAGTCTCCATCGCCCAGACCGCATACACTCGCAGCGGATCGAATCTGACGCTGAATCCACCAAACACCCACGCATTCGACCAAAGCACGATTCCGTTCTATAACTTTTACGGAGCCGACGCCTGGCACATCAAACCGAATCTGACTGTGACTTATGGTCTAGGCTGGACGCTCGAACTGCCGCCGGTCGAGAAGAATGGGAAACAGATTGAAGTCGTAGATGCCAGCGGTAAGCCCATTGATACAGAGGCTTACATAAAAGCGCGCTCGGATGCAGCTTTGCAGGGGCAGGTCTACAACCCGACTGTAGGTTTCGCTTTATTGGGAAACACTGCAGGTCATCCAAAGTATCCTTACAACCCCTACTACGGGGAGTGGAGTCCTCGAGTGGCGGTGGCGTGGAACCCTCACTTCGACTCCAGCGGTATGTTCGGGCATCTATTCGGTGGGGATGCCACAGTGATTCGTGGCGGATATGGACGCATCTATGGTCGTCTCAACGGTGTTGATCTCGTCCTCGTGCCATTGCTCGGTACCGGCTTGATCCAGCCTGTACAGTGCATTGGACCAATAATTGGGGGCACATGTGCCGGCAGCAGTGGGTCGAATCCCGCGAATGCGTTTCGCATTGGGGTTGACGGCAACTCCGCGCCGCTAGGTCCGGCTCCCTCGCAGACACTCGTACAACCGGATTTTCCGGGAATTAACGCCCAATCCGCTGGTGCGGGAGAAGGACTCGATCCGAACTTCCGGCCCAACGTCACCGATACGTTTACACTCACCATCCAGCGACAACTTTCCCAGAAGTTCATCATGGAACTCGGCTACATTGGCCGGAAGATCACACACGAGTATCTGCCGATCAATATCAATGCCGTGCCGTACATGATGACGCTCGGCGGACAGAGCTTCGCGAAAGCCTATGCAGGCGTTGAAGTCGCATTGAAATGCAACGTTTCTATAGATGCATGCGGTTCGAACGTTCCAGCCAAGAAGCTCACCGATGGTTCGCTCAATCCCGCATACACCAGCTTTATCAACAGCCTTCCCAAGCAGGCGTTTTTCGAAGCGGCGATGAAGCCCGGATTCTGCTCTGGATACTCGAGCTGCACAGCGGCGGTTGTGGATAGCGAACTCAGCGGCTTTGAAGGTCAAAATGTCTGGGATCTGTACAGCGATCTGGACAACGGTGGGTTCAACTTTCCACGCAGTATGTTGAATACGCCGCTGGCGGGAACCGCACCGTGTCCCGGGTCCTCAGATCCCACGCCCTGCGGCGCTAACGGACAGTTGACCTCTGGTGTTGGCATCAACGCCAGTGTCGGCTACGGTAATTACAACGCCGGATTCGTTACTTTGCGCATGAACCAGTGGCACGGATTGACGATGCAACAGAACTTCACGTGGTCGAAGGCGCTGGGAACCGGCGCGGTCTACCAGGCAACGAGCGAGTACACCGCCGACGATGCCTTCAATATACCGGCAATGTATGGCGTGCAGCCGTTCGATCGCAAATTCGTCTACAACGTCTTCTTCGTCTATCAGCCTCCGTTCTATAGAAACCAGTCTGGCTTCCTCGGCCACGTGCTAGGTGGTTGGACGTTCGCTCCAATCTTCGCAGCCGGCAGCGGTGAGCCCATGCAGGTTTACACCACGAACGGCGGCGGCGAAGCATTTGGCGAAGGCGATTCCGTCAACTTCTTCAGCAACGAAACCGGCATTCTGAACGGCTCGCTTGGCCAGAGCACCGGCTCGCTGCATTACAACGTCTGCACTGGATCGAACAAGGCTTCATGCAATGGGATCGGAACTTCAGGGAAGGGATTGAACTTCTTCGGTGATCCGGCAGCAGCATGGAGCAAGATTCGCATGCCTATTTTGGGACTGGATTCCAAGAATGGCGGATATGGGATCTTCCGCGGATTCCCATATTGGAACCTCGACATGAGCTTGCGCAAGAACTTCAGAGTTTCTGAGCGTTTCTCTGTTGAGTTCTCGACCATCTTCACGAATGTCCTGAACCACATGCAACCGGAGGATCCAAACGGATACTTCACCGGAACCGGAAACCTGGACGCAAGCAGTTCGTCCACCTTTGGAACGGTGGCGGGGCAGTTCAACACTCCGCGGCAGATGGAGTTCGGGCTGCGCGTGAACTTCTAGCCATAACTTTCGAGAACCTGAACGCTTCGAACTCCTGTTTATCAGCCGGTATCGAACATCTTCGATACCGGCTTTTTCTGTGCGAATTCTTCATGCACGATCAGTGCTTCTGCAGCTTCCAGTCTTTAGGCCAGAACGATAGCTGTACCTGTGTCGTGAAGTTGCTTTGCGGGCCTGACGCCAGCAGGGGCGCTACCCAGCGCTCGTGCTGCATCATGAATTCCAGGTCGAGGCCGTTCTGCCAGCGATACTTGAATGCAGCGTAAGCGTCCTGCTGGGTTTCCCCTTGTGGAATGAAGAACTGAGAAACCTTCACCATTCGAAAACCTGCCGTAATGCTGCTCGCGGGATTCAGCCAGTAATTCACCCAAGCTTTGCCGCCAGTGCCTTCGCGACCGATCCATGAGCCCAGCAGATTGCGTTCGATGGTGTAACTGTCCCGATAAAGGCTTTCATAGTAGTAGAAATTTCCGCCTTCCGCGCGGTCAGCAGGAAACGTGTCAGTCGTCCCACCCTCAAAGTGAAGGTCGAGATTTGAAAGTTTTGGGAAGTGGCTCACATAGATGCCGGGCATAAGAGCAGCGCGATTAGGAGCGTCCGCCGGCGATACGTCGTCGTGAACGAACGAATCGATGTACGCCGTCACCCAATTCCGCAGAAATGGCAGGCGATAGCGGATATCGAAGTTGGCGTGACGTGTGCCCGGTGTGAAGCGCGGATTGAATCCCGTATTCGTGCCACTGCTCGCGCTGGTGGCGGTTTTCCAGAGAGTGCCAAGCGTCAGCGGTTCGAGTCCCTTTCCCGCAAAGATTGAGCTGCGTGAAAAACCGATTTCCAGATTCTTCGTCGGTTGCAGAATGATCTTCTGTCCGAAGGTGAATGGATCCGGCGGATATTGGTTTCCGTACAGACGCCCAAAGAAGTTGTCGTAGCGAATGGTTCCAAATAGCCTCGAAAATAGGGGAATGTATAGCGGGAACGTGCGATTCAGCCGGATACCGTAAAACGGCGCCGCATTATTGCTCAGCATGAGCGAAGTGCTGTCGTCGGGTCCCCACCAGTACGTCTGTTTGCCGACTGAAATTTCGTTGCTCAACAGATTGAAGGAAGCATAAGTATCCAGCAGCCGAAAGACATTCTGCTCCGGCACACCGTTAAATGATTCGCCGGGAATCACGTCAATGCTGGCCAGCGTCTGATTCACCTGCGCGCTGTAACCAGGAACCGACGGCGCGTGCTGATACTCACCCCGGACAAAGAACGAGAAACGGCCTGCTTCCGCGCGGCTCTCGAATCCGGTGATCTGCTGCAGACCTTCCCCAAATGGTCGGCCGAAGTCGTCGACGATGGTCTGCCCAAAGTGGAACCCATCGTTCAATGGCGGTCCGGAAATGTACTGCGTGCGTGTGTACACGCGATCGATGGAGATCGCCTTATTCGGCTGCCCTCCACGCAGCTCAGCCTCACGATGGAACTCCGAGCGCAGGGCATTCAGAATAATGCTGGCCTCGGTACCCTCCGGCGGCTCCTCGGCGCGCGAGACCATCGAATACACTGCCATGCGGGTCCACGGGCGAATGCCGGCGAAGGTGGAATCGATCACGTTCAGTGCCGCGAGTTGCTCGACCGCTGGATAAATCCAGCTATCCAGTTCGATATAAGTCGAACTCATGCGCTCGGCCGGTATCGGCAGCGACGCGCGCTCGAACGTCCCGTAGTCCACGTCGGGATCGTGATGGTTCTTATAAACGCTGCGGCCAATCAGATATCCGAGTGTGCCGCCGATAAAAACATCAGATGGGAAGTGTTTTTGCCCACCCACGCGAGCCAGGCTGACCGCCGTAGCCAATCCGTAGCTGGCAAATTGGCTAAACGCTCCGGGATACTCGTGCGCGATCACAGTCGCAATCGCGAAAGACGTGCTGGCATGTCCTGACGGAAATGAAGTGCCACCGGATTGAAAAAATGCTCCCTGGCCGCGATCCACATCGGGACGCTCGCGACGCAAACTGTATTTGAGCGCGTCCGTGACGACGAACGTGTCGGCGGCAGCTTCTGCAGAGAGAAGTCCCGATTCGCGAAGATGGTCATCGTTGAGATGCCGCCCGGCAAGATACATCGTGCCTGAGGTCGCGACGAAGAGGCCCAGACCGAGATCGGAGAATTTTGCCGCCGCATCCACGTGGCTGTTGCGGGTCAACTCGCGCGAGGTAGTCGGATCTGTCATGAACAGACCAGTAGCAATTCCCGCAGTAGGCACCAGCCATTCGGCGTCGGAGATCTTCAGGTGCGCCGGAGCAGTCCAGATGCGCTTCTGGTCGGAAGCGAATCCCTCGAATGTCTTTTTTGCATCATCCGCAACACTGCCGTGACCGCTGGGTTTGGAAGACTTGCCAGCCCCGGCAATGGCGTTCGTTGCCGTATTCTCGTTTTCGGCAGTCGAACTCGGATCGGCTGTTTGCGATTGCGCGGCTGCCGTAGCCGCAATCAACAGAGCGCAAATTGCAACCCGTGAAAGCCGAATGAAGCGGCTCAATTTTCTGCAAGCTTGATTCAAATTGTCCTTCTCATGTAGCAAAAAGGAAGATAAGGAAACGGAGTAAGCACTCGCTGTGTCACAGGCGGCTAGCACCGTCACGGCACCAGTTCTTCTCCGCCTGTTCGAATCTAAATTCCCAGATTGGTGAACGTTCCCCGGCAGAATACCTTAAGTAATAATCCATTTAGCTTTAAAGGCCACTTTTCGCTTGCCAGTGTACCTTTCAGCAGCTTACATTTTTTCCAGCTTGTCAGAAATAACCAGCAAGCACTCGCTCCGTTAAGAATTCTTTAATCTTCCGGGGCGACCTTGGGCCCTCACCGCCGAACCGCGTTCGGCGAAGTCCTTGGTTGAGCCTTACCCATTTTTTCAGCAGTTCCAAAAAGCACGTCCTAAGTGACGGTAGCGAAGCTATGTCCAAAATCGGCGAAAACGTTAGAACGGCCACAGCGGGCGGTGAAAATTCCGAAGCGCTGCATCTCGTCCCGCAGTGGTTCGCTGCCTACACGACCACGCGGCATGAGAAAGCCGTCGCCGAGCACTTCGCTACGCGCAGCATCGAAGCGTTTTTGCCGCTGTATAAGACACAGCGCCTCTGGAAGAACGGCTGCAAGATGAATCTCGAGTTACCGCTCTTCCCCAGCTACGTCTTTGTACGTGTCCCAGTGCGGGAACGGGTGCGGGTGCTCGAAGTCCCCGGAGTGCTCTCATTGGTCAGCTCGGCCGGCAAGCCGGTCCCGCTGCCTGAAGCAGATATTCAGTCGCTGCGCTCTTCCCTGCCCTTCGTCAAGTGTGAGCCACATCCATATCTGAAAGTGGGTGAGCGTGTGCGGATCAAAAGCGGGACGCTCGAAGGCATGGAAGGCATTCTGTTGCGAAAAAAAGGAATGCTGCGCGTTGTGCTCTCTCTCGATCTGATCATGAAAAGCGTCGCCGTGGAGGTGGATGCTGACAATGTCGAAGCCGTCGTTCCATCGTTTGCCCGCCATAAACTGGCCTGAAAGCTCGATGCTCGTCCCCCGAAATCAGCAGAAAAGCGTAATTGAAGTACGCATCCTCGAAGCGGCCGTGCTGTTGTTCGCGCGCCATGGATTCAGCGGCACCAGCACGCGCGAGATTGCGCACCTGGCCGACGTGAATGAAACCACTCTCTTTCGTTATTACGGAACCAAAAAGGAACTATTCTGGGCGGCGCTCGAGGCGCGCCTGTCGCGGATTAAACTCAGCCGCGAGCTGCAGGCCGTGCTTGCGGGAGACGAGGATCCTGCAGAAGTTCTTCCCAAATTGTTTCAATTTGTGGTCGATTTGATTTGTGGGCAGCCCGAGCTGATGCGTCTACTGTGCGTCTCCGCTCTGGAACTTCCAGGCAGCGACGAAATCTATCGCAAACATCTGGGCGGAATCTTCGATTCTGTGAGTGCCTATCTCACGCGGGCCACGGCACGCGGCGCGATTGCCGGTATCGATCCTCACATTGCGACGCTCGCATTTGTTGGCACCGTGATTTCGCACTCCAGCTTGTATCAGCTCTTTGTCGGACGCGAGCTGCCGTTTGCGACCACTACTGAAGCCAGTTCCGCATACTCCAGTTTCTGGCTCAACATGCTGCGCAGTTCGATGGAATCGCAAGCGGTTGCCAGCGACGCGGGCTCTCTAATTGGCGACTAAATGCAAACCAGCTTTGAAGCAAGGCAAGGCGTTTATATGGTTGTGAAGCGAATCTTAGTACTCTCCGCAGTCCTTACCGGTTTTGCCGCGGCACAAACAACGCTGCGTGTTCCTTCCGGCAGCGCAAATCAGTGCGATGGCCCAAACTGCACCATCAATTCGCAGAGCACGGGTTCGACGGATGACATGGACGCGAACGATCAGTCTATGCAGGACCAGGATTCGGCGCAGGATCAGGCTTCCCAATACGGGCGTCGATCGGCGCAGGGATATCCGTCGCGCAGCGCTGATCAGAACGGTCACTACGGAACCTACACGCAGAATATTCCCACTTATCGGGTTCCCGGCGAGCGCAACGACGATCTCCAACAAGGACAAGAGAACGGAGTTCCGAATAGCGCCAGCGAGCCTCTCGACCTTTCGCTGACGTACCCTCCCCGCAATTCGCAGCCGGCGCGTGAAGCGCAAACTGAATTTCAAAAGTTTGTTTACAGCTCGACCGGGCAACGGCTTCCCATTTACGGACGCAATCTCTTCGACAACGTGCCCAGCACGTTCGCTCCGGTCGATCGCATTCCCGTTCCGGCAGATTACGTCGTCGGGCCTGGCGATGAACTGCTCATTCGCGCATGGGGACAGATCGATCTCGACGCTCGCGTCGTCGTCGATCGCAATGGACAAATCTACCTCCCGCGCGTGGGCAGCGTGACGGTTGCCGGTTTGAAATACGAGCAGGTAAATCCGTATCTCAAGACCGCTGTCGGGCGCATCTTCAAGAACTTCGACCTCAATGTAAATCTGGGTCAGCTACGCTCCATTCAAGTTTTCGTTGTCGGCCAAGCCAAGCATCCGGGCACGTACACGGTCAGCTCATTGAGCACGCTCGTCAACGCGCTGTTCGCCTCAGGCGGTCCAGACGCAACCGGCTCGATGCGCCACATTCAACTCAAGCGCAAGAATCAAGTCGTCTCCGAGTTCGATCTTTACGACCTGCTGCTGAACGGCGATAAATCGAAAGACGTCGCGCTGCTTCCCGGGGACGTGATCTACATCCCGCCGGTTGGACAGCTAGTCGCCATCGCAGGCAGCGTGAACATGCCGGCCATTTACGAAATTAAGGACAAGACGAGCGTTGCCGAAGAACTGGAAATTGCCGGCGGTCTGAACACCACGGCGGATAGCAGCCGTGCCGTTTTGGAACGCATCGAGAACCGCACCACCCGCAAGGTGGAAGAGTTCGCTCTCGACAAAAACGGAACCACACGTGAACTGCACGACGGCGATGTGTTGCGAGTCTTCTCTGTCTCGCCGCGATTCGAGAACGCTGTCACGCTGCGCGGGAACGTAGCGCAGCCTGGTCGTTATCCGTGGCGCGAAGGCATGCGCGTCTGCGATTTGATTCCCTCGCGTGATGCGATCATCAAGCGTGATTACTGGATGCGGCAGAACTCGCTCGCACTCACTCCGATCAGCTGGTCAAACAGTACCGATGAACGCCGCACGCAATTCCTGCGCAATCCAGCCGAAGTGAATTGGGATTATGCAGTCGTGCAGCGGTTGAACCATGAAGATCTCACGGCGCATCTGCTGCCTTTCAATCTGGGACATGCGATCTCCGACTGCCAGTCTCCCGACGATCTTCAGCTCGTTGCCGGCGACGTGATCACCATCTTTTCCCAAAATGATCTTGCTGTGCCCGTCGCTAAGCGCACGAAGTTCGTTTGGCTTGAAGGCGAGGTAAAGCGTGCAGGCGTGTATCGAGTTGGTCCCGGAGAGAACCTTCGTGACCTGGTCGAGCGCGCCGGCGGGCTAACACCAAACGCTTATTTATTCGCCTCCGACTTCCGCCGCGAGTCCACGCGGGTCGCGCAGCAGAAGGAACTCCAGCGCGTGAGCGACGAGTTCGACAAACAACTGCGCAACCGTGCGGCTCAAGAAAGTGCCAAAGCCAGCCCGGAAGAACAGATGGCATTCCAGCAGCAGCTCATGGCACAACAGAACGTGCTCGCAAAGCTGCGCGAGACACAAGCCACCGGACGTATCGTTTTGGGACTTAAGCCGGGGGACAACAATGCCGCGTCTTTGCCCGAGCTGTCGCTCGAAGACGGCGACAAGCTCACGATTCCGGCGAAACCTGCGACTGTCGAAGTGCTGGGCGCGGTCTACAACCAGAATTCGTTTATCTACAAAGACGGACGCAGCCTCAACGATTACCTCAGCGAAGCCGGCGGCGGCACTCGCGATGCCGACAAGAGCCGTCTGTTCGTCGTGCGTGCCGACGGCTCAGTCGAAAGCAAGCAGATGCACCACGGCCTCTTCTTCGGCAACTTCGAATCGATCAAGCTGATGCCCGGAGATACGATCGTAATGCCGCAGAAGATCAAAACCGGCAACGGCCTGCTGCAGATCCGCGACTGGACGCAAATCTTTTCGCAACTGGCATTAGGATCGGCAGCCATCAGCGTGCTGAAATGAGAACTTTAGCCGGAAGCCAGCAGCCAGAAGCCGGTAACTAATAATGGGAACGCAACTCCATCACGACCCACTGCTCGACGAGGCTCGCACTACGAGCATCGCCGAGCCGCGCCCAATGCCCGCGCCGGTCGACGACGAAATCGACCTGCTCGATCTCCTCATCGTCCTAGCGAAGCGCAAGCGCCTGATCGCTGCTGTCACTCTCGGTGCGGCGGTGCTTGCCGCGATCGTCTCGCTGCTGCTGCCGAACCGCTACACGGCGACGACGAAGATTCTGCCGCCACAGCAGTCGCAGTCCGCATCATCAATGATCCTCAACCAGCTAGCCGGCGGAGGCATGGGACCGCTAGCCGCATTAGCCGGCAGCAGCCTCGGCCTGAAGAATCCCAGCGACATCTATATAGGCATCCTCAAGAGCCGCAGCATCCAGGACGCGCTCATCCAGCAATTCAATCTGATGAGCGCCTACCGCGATAAGCGTCTTTCCGACACGCGCAAAGACCTCTCCGGATACAGCGACATAGTCGCCGAAAAAGAAGGGCTAATCTCCATCTCGGTCGAAGATAAAGATCCCAAGCGCGCCGCCGCCATGGCCAACGCCTACGTCGAAGAGCTCCGCAAAGTCACGCAGCATCTGGCCATCGGCGAAGCCTCGCAGCGACGCCTCTTCTTCGAGCAGCAAGTCCAGCAGGCCAAGGAAGACCTCAGCAACGCCGAAGTCGCGCTCAAAGAAACGCAGCAGAAGACCGGCATGATCCAGCTCGACAGCCAGGCCAAAGCCGTCATCGAGGCCATCGGAAACCTTCGCGCGCAGGTCGCGGCCAAAGAAGTGCAACTCCAGGCCATGCGCTCGTTCGCGACCGAGCAAAACCCGCAGCGCATCATCGTCGAGCAACAGGTAGCCGGACTCCGCGACCAGCTCCACAAACTCGAAGGCCAAGCCAGCGGCGGAGACGGCGACCCAATCGTCAGCACCGGCAAAATTCCCAGCGCCGGCCTCGAGTACGTCCGCAAGCTGCGCGACGTCAAGTACTACGAGACCATCTTCGAGCTGCTGGCCAAACAGTACGAAGCCGCCAAGATCGACGAATCGCGCGAAGCCGCCGTAATCCAGGTACTAGACCAGGCCACCGAGCCCGACCGCAAATCGAGCCCCAAGCGCCTGCTCATCATCGCCCTGTGCGCCATCTGCGGACTCATGATCGGCTGCGTCTCCGCGCTGATAAGCGAAGCCGTAGCCCGCGTCCAACTCGATCCCGAACGCGCCACCCAAATATCCCGCCTGCGCCAAACCCTCAGGTGGAAGGACAGAAAAGGACTTGTAGTTGACCGAGTTTAGCGGCAAGCTCCTGCTGACAGGAGCCTCAGGATTCGTCGGCGGATTCGTCCAGCAAGCCACACGCTTCATCCCGCTGACGCTTGCCGGCAAAGAGGTGGACCTGCGCGACGCACACGCCGTAACTGAGGCCGTCTCGCGCATCCAGCCCGACGCCGTGCTGCATCTCGCCGCCCAAACATTCGTGCCGCGTTCGTTTGAAAATCCGGTGGAGACCTTCGAGATCAACTTCCTCGGCACCTACAATCTGTTCGCCGCGTTGAAGAAAACCGGCTTCACCGGGCGCCTCCTGCTCGTCAGCAGCGGAGACGTCTATGGGGCAGTATCCGTCGGAGATCTGCCGGTCAGGGAAGAGCTCCCGCCAAAACCGCGCAGCCCATACGCGGTAAGCAAAGTAGCTGCTGAAGCCCTGTGTTTCCAGTGGAATGAGACCGCCGGGTTTGAAACAATAGTGGCTCGGCCGTTCAACCATATTGGACCAGGCCAGCGCGAGGATTTTGTGATCTCCGCATTCGCTAAACAAATCGCCGAGATCAAACACGGAACGAAGCCCGCAATCATTGAAGTGGGCGACCTCGACGTGACCCGCGACTTCCTCGATGTCCGCGACGTGGTGCAGGCCTATCTTCTTTTGCTGCGCGAAGGACGCGCAGGCGAGACCTACAACATCTGCTCCGGCACCGAGTGCTCGATCCGGTCGCTGCTGGAAAAAATGCTGAGCCTAGCCGAGATTCACGCTGAGATTCGCAGCAATCCGGCTAAATTCCGGCCCTCGGAGCAGCGCCGAGTCGTTGGCGATGCAAATAAGCTGCGCCGCCATACCGGATGGCAACCGAAATACACCATCGAGCAAACGCTCGCAGACACTATTCACAGTTGGGAGTACCAAATCGCATGAATAATGCCAAAGCCGCACTAATCACAGGCGTCACCGGACAAGACGGAGCCTATCTCTCCAAGCTTCTGCTCGAGAAGGGCTACAAAGTTTACGGACTACTGGCGCGCCGCTCGTCCGACACCACATGGCGCCTCCGCTATCTCGGCGTGCAGGACGACGTCACCTTCGTCGAGGGCGATCTCACCGATCAGTCATCGCTCATCCGCGGCCTCTCGCACTTCCCTGTGGACGAGGTTTACAACCTCGGCGCGCAAAGTTTCGTCGCCACCTCCTGGATGCAGCCCGTCCTAACCGGCTACGTCACCGGACTCGGCGCCGTAAACCTGCTCGAAGCCATCCGCCTCACCAATCCAAAGACGCGCTACTACCAGGCCAGTACCAGCGAGATGTTCGGCAAGATCCAGGAGCCGGTCCAGAACGAGCAGACGCCGTTCTACCCGCGCAGCCCCTACGGCGTGGCCAAACTCTACGCCCACTGGATGACCGTCAACTATCGCGAAAGCTTCGGCATGCACGCCTCCAGCGGCATTCTGTTTAACCACGAGTCACCGCTGCGGGGCATCGAGTTCGTCACGCGCAAAATCACTGACGGCGTCGCGCGCATCAAGCAAGGGGTGCAGAAGGAACTCCGCCTCGGCAACCTCGAAGCCAAGCGCGACTGGGGATTCGCCGGCGACTACGTTGAAGCCATGTGGCGCATCCTGCAACAACCCGAACCGGAAGACTATGTAATTGCCACCGGTCGCACCACAACTGTTCGTGAGTTCTGCCGCTTGGCCTTCG
>DASTZZ010000002.1 GCA_035764005.1 Terriglobales bacterium | reverse complement strand
TCTGGATTTGCCGGTGGTATCGGAATGGGACTCACCGGACTAGGAGTTGCGCTGGCGCTCAGCTATCTCGGGAACTCTCCACCGGCGAAATTCATCTCGCTTTGCTTTTATCCCATTGGCTTCATCGTCGTGATCATCGGACGGGCGCAGCTCTTCACCGAGAACACCTTGTTTCCCGTCGTGCTGGTGCTCGACGAACGCAAGCACCTTCTCGCCACCTTGCGCTTGTGGGGACTTGTGTTCGTATCAAATGTTGCAGGAGCCACATTCTTCGGCTGGCTGTTGATGAAGACCGGAGCGTTGGCTCCTAACTTCGCCGATGCGCTCGCCGGCCTGGGAACCGAAGCGGCGCAAGGCCATTTCACGTTGATCTTCGCTAAAGGAGTGATTGGTGGATGGCTGATCGCACTGGTCGCGTGGATGGTCACCGCCAGCCATTGGACGATTGGCCAAGTCGTGATCACCTGGATGCTGACATTCATCGTCGGCGCTGGGCATTTCTCTCACTGCATAGCCAGCAGCGCTGAAATCGTGGCGGCAGTCATGTCCGGCCATCTGCAATTCAGCAACTACTTTGGATGGCTGCTGCCCGCGACACTGGGGAACATTGTCGGCGGAGTCTTCATCGTGAGTGTACTGAACTATGGTCAGGTGAGAATTGGATCGGAAGAGAGTGAAGCTGAGTCGGCGGAAGAAGGTGAAGATGAACACCAGCAGCAGGAAGCCGCGGACTAGTCGTTTCCTTTGTCATTCCGAACGGATGCTCACGCGGGCAGTTAGCGTGAGCAGGAGTGAGGAATCCCTATAGCACTCCATGAGCGGCGGTTGTCAAAATTATTGGGGATTTCCTGGCCCAAACCGCACCTTCGGAATGACAGACCAGAAAGCCGAATACAATATCGAAGTGCCCGATCGTTCCAGCGTTGCAGAAGTAGAGGAGTTGCTCAAAGAAGTTGAGCCGCGTGCGCGACGTATTCCTCGCTGGCTGAGCGGGCTCCGTTCGTATGCCGTTCTCGATCCGCTGATTTTCTCTTACACCATTCTGCTCGGTAGCGCGTCGTTCGCAGCTTCGTTCACGGATCCCCGAGGCGAGAAGCAGCATGCAATTGCGCGCACCTGGGCGCGATGGATTCTTGGCACGGCGATGTGTCCGGTCCGAGCAGTTGGTCTGGATCGCATCGATCTGTCACGGCCCGCCATCTACGCTGCGAATCACATCTCCGCGCTCGACATTCCTCTTCTGTATGCGAATCTGCCATTCCAGTTTCGAATTCTGGCAAAGCAGGAGCTGTTCCGGTATCCGTTCATCGGAGGACATCTGAAGCGCTCCGGGCAATTTCCAGTCGACCAGAGCAACGCGCGAGCCTCTATTCGCAGTCTTGGGCGGGCGATCGATGGTCTCAAATCAGGAATGCCTCTTGTCATCTTTCCCGAAGGTGGACGCGCCGCCGACGGACACATCACGCCGTTCATGAGCGGCGCGTTTTACGCTTCAATCAAAGCTCAAGTGCCGATCGTCCCTATGGCGATTGTGGGAACCTTCGAAGCGCTGCCAATGAATACGTACCACATCCATCCTCGCGAACTCCTGCTGATGGTTGGCGATCCTATATCGCCGGAGGACTTCACGACACGCCATCTTGATGCGCTCGCCGCCAAGGCGCAGCGAGCGATCGAAGACATGTACTACGCCAACGCCCATGTGCCGGATCCGCGGGAGAAAAGCTAAGGCAAAAGCAACAGCAAAACACGACACGGATCACACGGATGCTTCGCTCACGGATCACACAGATCAACCTAAGCTGATTCTTCATTGTTGCTGATCCTTATTGTTGCTGATCCTCTTGATCCGTGTAATCCGTAACGTCCGTGCAATCCGTGTCGTGTTTTGGTTTTGATTTCCACGAGGCAGTTTCATAGCGGACTGGGCTTTATGTCACACTGATTACGCATGATTCGCAGCCTCACACTTGTGCGCCAGACTACTCCCGAACGCTTCGAGAAGCTCTCAGCACTGCTGCGCGCGCTTGGTTTTGAAGATGGTGCCGGCTGGAGAGACGAGTACAGCCGAGGTGCACCCTTTCTCTCACCTGTGGGCAGCCTCGAACTAGTCGATGGCCGCGCTCCTGCCAGTCCGGAGATTCTGATCGAGGTCTCCGATCTCGATAGCGCCCACCAAATCGCGAAGAAGCACCTCGCCGATGCTGTGGATGGGATCGAAGACACGCATTGGAAGTCGCGCGTCTTCGTCGTGCAGCTCGACAAGAACTTGCGCGTAGGCTTTTGGGCATTCAATGATCCGAGCAAGTCCCTGCCCAAGAGCATTGAAGGCGTGCTGAATGCCGAAGGCATGAGGCTCGGCATCGTCGTGAGCCGATGGAATTCCTTCATCACCGAGCGCCTGCTGCAGGGTGCGCTCGACTGCCTGCGGCGCAGCGGCGCGACATCGTCAGACATTCACATCGTGCGCGTGCCCGGATCATTCGAGATTCCCTCCGCCGCACGCACGCTGGCGCAAACCGGCACAGTGGACGCGATCATCACGCTCGGATGTCTCATTCGCGGCGAGACGACGCACTACGAACACATTGCGACCGAGGTCACGCGCGGCATTGGACAATCAGCACAGGACACCGGCGTGCCGCATACGTATGGCGTCCTCACCTGCGAAAGCCTCGAGCAGGCGATCGATCGTGCCGGTCTCAAAAGCGGAAACAAAGGGTGGGAAGCGGCCGCGACTGCCATCGAAATGGTGTCACTCAAAGGCAAGCTAAAACGCGGAGCGACGGATGGCCGTTAAAGCAGGGAAGCGCCGCAAATCGCGCGAACTCGCGCTACAGATGCTCTTCCAATCCGATATGGGAAAGCAGAGCGAAGAGCAGGTGCGCAAGACATTCTGGCACGAACGATCGAACGTGGACGATTCCACCCGCGGCTTTGCTGACGATCTTTTCCGCGTGGCCTGTGACCGCAGCCAACAAATTGATGACCTAATCCAGAAGCATGCAGAACATTGGCGCATGGATCGCATGCCGGCAGTCGATCGCAATCTGCTGCGCCTCGGGGTCGCCGAGTTCCTCGGATTCCCGACCACTCCGCGAGCCATCGTGATTAACGAAGCTCTCGACATCGCCCACCGCTACTCTAGTCCCGAATCGATACAGTTCATCAACGGCGTGCTGGACTCGGTGGGGAAAGAGCTGCAAGCTGGTTAGACCGCGATCAGGACCGCGTGACTTTCTATTTCCAGGCCTGATTTCGCGTTATCGCAAGTGCCGCGCGAATTCATCTTCCAGTTGTGAGTAGTCATCGTGAAGAGCAGACTTCAGCGCATCTTCGGTGCTCTGACCTTCGCTCAGATCCCTCATGATGTCGCTGATGCGATTCATTCCATACGTGTCGCGGATGTATTCCACGTAGGCGAGTGATTCGACGTAAGCCACGGCGGCGCGATTCGAGTCGTAGCCGATGAAGCTGCCTTCGAGGGCTTGCAAAGGAGCTTGTTTGCCATCA
>DASTZZ010000001.1 GCA_035764005.1 Terriglobales bacterium | reverse complement strand
ATTTGAAGCTGTGTTTACCCTTAAGCCAGCTCAAGGTGTCAGAGTAAACGGTTGTGAGATCGCCGCGTCCTTGAGGAAATCCGTTGATTCCGCCGAATCGTAGGCCAGTACCGCTGATCAGGATCTGAGGCAGACCGATAGGTCCCGAGTTGCCGACGTTAAAGCCGAATGACGCCGGGTCGTCTGCATTATCGGCAACGAAGGTGATGTGAATGCGGTTGTAGCCCGCGCGGAAGTCGTTGACGACGGCGGGCGAAAACATGTGGGTTTCATTGAAGGTGAATATCTGGCGATGGGAAGCACGTGTGTCGCCGAACCCGGGAAGGTTGTTGCCTTGCAGAGTCGGCTCCTTGCGCAAGTCCTTTTGGAAGGCGTAGTAGCCGTGGAGGCGGTCGCTATCGCTAAAGTTGTGCTGCACATCTCCTGTCCACTGATCAATGTTTACCGGAGCGACTGTTGAGCCGAGGAATCCATTGGCGCCGTTGTTGGCGGCAGGGATTAACGCAGCAAGCTTGCGAGTGGTCGGATCGCTCGAAGCAGCAGCAGCCTGCGCCTCAGTGGAACTAAGGACCGTGGTGGATAAAGGCAGAGCCTGTCGCTGACGCAGCCCTTCATAGCTGAAGAAGAAGAACGTTTTGTTCTTCCAAATCGGGCCACCAAGATTTGCGCCGAAATTGTTCCGCTTAAACGGACTCATCGGGTTTGCCGCACCGGTACTCGTGGTCTTCTTGTTGAACCAATTGCGCGCATCGAAGAAGTCATTGCGCACAAAGTCGAACGCCTCACCGTGGAAGGTGTTGGTGCCGGAGCGGGTGGCGATCTGAACGATAGAGCCCGAGTTGCGGCCTTCATCGGCGCTGTAGCTGGAGTTGTCGATTTTGAATTCGGAGACAGTGTTGATCGACGGCTGAAAGGTCAACTGGCCGTTGGCCATGTCGTTCAGGTTGATACCGTTGACCATGATGTTGTTTTCATCTTCACGATTGCCGGCGGTGTTCAGCCCGAATGAGCCTTGGCCGCGCAGAGGAGCTGTCAGAAAACCATTGGCAGGTGGAACTACAGAGCCAGGCACGAGCAGACCGAGATCGAGAAAGTGCCGGCCGTTAAGCGGAATCTCCTGAACCGTCTTCTGATTGATGACCTGACCCACGGTCTGGGTGGAGGCCTCGATCACGGGAGCCTCGGCGGAAACCGTCACCGTTTCGCTCGCCTGGGCGACCTTTAGCTGGAAGTTCTGAACGGTGTTGCGCCCTACCTGAACGATGACGCCGTGACTCAGCACCTTTTCCAAGCCGGAAGACTGAACAGTGACGTCATAGTTCCCGATTGGGAGAGCTGGTATCAGATAGTTTCCGCTCGAATCGGTCTTTATGGTTTGCGACACTCCGGTCGCGGTATTCGTCACCGTAACGGTAGCGCCTGGAACAGCCGCGCCGCTTGGGTCAGTAACCTGGCCTTGAATCGATGACAAAGACTGGCCGAATCCAACTGCTGCGGTGAAAATGGCAGCGGTAAGGGTCAGAAATCGTAAAAAGTGGGAGAACACTCGCATGTATCGTCTCCTAAACGTGGGACCGGATGGGTCGCCAGCGGGATGAACTATTGAAGCTGCACGAAGCAGCTAACCCGCATACATGCAAGCAGTGCGCCAACTCCGACGCATCGCAAGCCGCTGATTTTCAGGAGTTTAGTTTTGGGAATGCGGCGAGGCTACAGAAAACAGAAGCTGTGTATGGATTTCAGAACCCAAGAATACCTTTTTTGGGACGAAAGTGTAGCGAGGTGCCCAGTGGAATCGACTTGTGAGGAATCGGCTTTCGGCTGAAAGACAATCCATCCCTGAATGATCGGCGACAATACAGTCACAATTTGTGACACAGATTCCCTGCACAGTTCCCTGTTTGATGGGGCAGCTCGGCAGAAGTGGCTGCAAGCTGCTGATTTCAGATCGCGTAGGACGATATTCTCTGGAATCCCTGTTAATTCCCTGGTAGAAGAGCAAATTTGCAAATTTTTGGGCAAAACTCGCGGATTTTCGTCCTCATTTTGAAAAATTGGCTGTAAATTTCCCTGTTCAGGGAATTACTGATTGCTCCGAGCCTTACAGATCACGGTTCCGGATGGTCGCCGATTCTCAGAACAGTCGGAAACTGACTTCCACGTCGACCGCAACCGGTACAGGTTTGCCGTCCTTCTTCGCGGGATCAAAACGCCACTGACGCACTGCTGCGATGGCCCTCTCATCCAAGCCCAATCCCAAAGACCGAGCCACTTGAATAGCGTGAGCTTTCCCGTCAATACCTACGATGAGAGACAGAATCACCGTGCCCTGAAGCTTTGCCAGACGCGCTTCCGGTGAGTACTCCGGTTCCGGCTTGTAAATAGGTAGTGGAGCGCTAACTCCTCCCCCCACACTGAAGACCCCGCCGCCATAGCCGGCGTCAAATCCTGGGCCGAGACCCCTTCCATATCCACTGCCGATCCCGCCGCCGTTGCCGTCGCCAATGCCCGCGGCCGCGCCGATTCCATTCGACGCCGGCCCAAGGACGCTGGAAACAGGATTGCCCAGATTGGGAAGATGATTATCGGCCAGGCGCAGGCTGGGTGGCATCACTACGCTCGGCTCGGCCGTGAGCTTCGCGTGATTGTTACGCACCACGACCTCTGGAGGGGTGATCTGCTGCATCGCCAGCTTGGGCAGACGTCCCTGCGGAGCCGCTACTTTATCGCGGTCTCCACCGGCCCCCCCACCATGCACAGAGCGCATTGTATCGGGAGAGATGGAGACATACTCACTTAGATCTACAGATTCCCCTCTCCGTTCCTGGCGTACTTGACTACGAGAAAACCATAATCCGGAACTCAGGATGAGTGCCAGGGCAGCCGCATGCATGGCAATGGAAATAACGAAATTAGAGCGGCGCATCGCATAGCTTCCATAGCCACCGCCGAACAACGTCGGCAAAACTTCCACAGCCGAACTCTGCTCGTTCCTGGTTTCAACATTGGAGCTAAACCGCGGTCGGTGATGCCCTGCAACTTCCGCGACGAGACTGCCTCGCGTCAATTCGCCGCGAAGCTTCGCGCGAAACTCCGGACGTGGCAGGGTGCGCAATTCCGCGGCAACGCCGAGCAACTCCGCCACGCCGGGATCCATGCTCGAAATTGCAGCATCTGGATCTCGCAGCAACACTTCAATCGCGCAATCGAGTTGTTCAATTAGTACCGGGCTAGACATACTTGCTCCTCATCTGCGCGCGCAGAGTGTACAGCGCGCGGAATTGCAATTGTTTGATGGCTCCTTCGCTGCGTCCCATCTCCTGGGCGATCTCGCGAATGCTTCTTTGATTAATGAAGCGCCGCAGCACCACATGACGCTGATCTTGAGGGAGAGCATCGACCAGCTGAAACAACATCGCACGCTGCTCGATAGCGGCGTCGATTCCCGCGTGTTCCAGCTCGTCAACGGGTACTTCCTGCCGCTTACCAAGACGCTTCCACCGATCCGCCAGCACTTTGGCTGCGATGCCTAGCAGCCAGGCTGCAAACGGAACACCTCGCCACTCGAAGTTTTGAATTCCGGCGAGTGCGCGATGAAAAACTTCCGCAGTCAGGTCCTCGGCCTCCGCCCTATCACGCAGCCGGTAGGCCATGAATGCGTATACCCGCTCGAAATTGTTCTCGTACAGTTCGGCAAAGCGAAGCGGATCGCGTTGCGCCGCTTCAATTAGCAGCCGCTCATCGGTTTCGCATTCGAGGACCCTCACTCGCGTCTCCCTGGGGAACCATTCTCAATCAGGTAATCGGTGGAGACGGGCGAAAAGTTACGGTGTCAGGAATGAATTTTTAGGGAATACCGAATCCGTGTTCGGATTCCTCAAAATGGGTTGGGAAACGCCAAGTCCTGCTGCGAAAGGACCGACTGGATACCACACGATAACGATGAAAACTTCAGATGATCGGCGTAAGGAAATCTTATCGATTGCCTTCGTTTTATCTAAAGAACCTAACAATGAAATTTGCGTCTATTAGTTAGCGGCGGAAAAAATCTCAGTGACACTCCCTCACTGAAATTTATTCGTCGCGAAGCAGCGCAACCCGCGCACAAGTCCTCTTTTCTGGTCGCGATCTGGAGCACTCGATTGCTCACACCCAACGGGGACACGCGCGACCAGAATGGGAAAACCGGAGGGATCGAGAGGTCCCTCCGGGAATTGAATAAAAAGAGTTCGAAAGAATAAAGGAGCTAATTCGTTATGAAAAATACTCGTCATTCCCTCACCGCGCTGACACTCGCGCTCGCGTTGGTCGCGCCGGCTGCGATGCACGCTGCCAATGCGACCAGCACACCCGCGGCCTATATCAGCGCGGTGCATGCAGAGCAGGCATCGGAATTGCTGAAGGACGTGCGTGCGCTCGCCGCGAGGGTGTCAGACAGCACCGACACGCTTACGGTTTCATCCAGCGCGAATCAACTTCATTGGATGACTCATCTTTCACGTCTCAATGAAGCGAAGGACGGCGTCAACGAAATCGGCGAGAAACTGCAGATGCTGCAGTCGATGCGCAACTCTGTGCATCCGTGGCAGCAGGAAGCGATCGACCGCATCCACGCGTCGTCGCTGATGGCCGCAAAGCACACCGATTCGGCTTTGCGCTATCTGAACGACAACAAACGTTGGCTTGTCGCGCCTTCGTACAAGGATGATGTAAGCGCAATTCAGGCGCATGCGGAAAGCGTTCGCAACACCGCGAATGACTTTCTGAGTTACGCCAATACGAAGGACAAGCTCGGCGCGCTCCAGGAACGGCTCGTGTTTGAGTAGCCGCCGCGCGCCGCAGGCTGAGAGGTGAACGCCTTCCCAACCAGTAGGGGCTGATGTGTGGGATGGCTTCACCTCTCAAGCTTGGCCAGCACCTCTAATAAGCCACGCAAGGCTGGCCGCAGCTCCAAGATCATAGGCGAGACAGAAGGACGGCCACCATACCGGCACTCCTGAGTTTTCCACCACCTTGCCATGAACGACGTCGAAGATTCCGTGAGCAGCCAGCGCCACGACGACGATCCAGGCACTGGACTTGAATCCGGCGATCGCTGCGACGACGAACAGAGTCATCACCGCTGACTCTACAAGTACTGTGCGAATCGAACCGCCCATGACTGCGAACAATACGTAGTACGAGGCAATTACCATCAGCACGGTCGGATAGAATGCCCTATCGCGATCGAATTCTACCCACCTCGCAAACAAGGCAACGCTCACCGAGAGAAAGATTCCTATAACGTATGCCACAGCAACCCTTGAGCTACACATCCGGCCACCCGCGGCAATGATCGCGGGCGAACTCTTCCATGATGAGTTTTCTTGATCGCACACATAGACTTAGCGCCGCAAATAGCAGTCGCCGCGGATCTCGAAATCGTCAACGACACCCCTTGGCTTCCCGTGACTCATCGAAACCGACAACTATTCCAGCGAGCAACTTATACCGCGGCTTTTGCTGTGCACAACATGTTATGCAAGAAAGGCGCGTTCGCGGGAACGCGCCGAAAGAGGGTGCATACAGGAGGGGTTACAGATGCCGTTTCAGGCATTGGTGTGAACCCACAATTCACGTTGAAGTTGCGCGCCTATCGAACTCAGCCATTTGAGCCGTGGCCAGCGTGAAATAATCGACTGCAGCAACGATTGTTATGCGCCTGCCTTTCCCGCTCATTTACAGCGACCAGTATTTCCTACCCATCGGCGCACATGTATTTCCCGCACAAAAGTACCGAATGATCCATGATCGTCTGCTCTCGAGCGGTGAAGCTGATGCAGACGACTTCATCTCGCCGGAAGCTGCCAGCGACGACGATGTCCGGCTGGTCCATGACGCTGGTTATGTCGATCGCCTGCTAAACGGAGAAATCACGCCGCAGGAAGAGCTGCAGATGGAGGTCCCTTATTCACCGGAACTGGTGAAGGCCTTCTGGCTTTCTGCCGGAGGGTCAATCCTCGCGTCGGAACGCGCACTGCGAACGGGAATCTGCGTAAATATTGGCGGCGGCTTTCACCACGCTCATCCCGATCACGGAGAGGGCTTCTGCATGATTCACGATGTTGCAATCGCCATCCGCAAGATGCAGAAGCTGCGCAAAATTCAGCGTGCCATGACCGTCGATTGCGATGTTCACGACGGCAACGGCACGGCGGCGATCTTCCCGCCGAAGCAGCTCAGCGGACATCCGCTGCCAAGTATCTCGGCGGCACAGGTCCAGGCGAAAATTGTAGATCCCGTGGTAGCCGACGGCGAAGACGTCTTCACCATCTCTCTGCACCAGGCAAACAACTATCCTGCGTACAAGCCACCTTCTTCGATCGACGTAAATTTGCCCGACGGAGTCGGTGATGATCAATATCTTGCCTGGCTGGATCAGGCGCTGAGTTCAGGACTACGCAGCTTCTCACCCGATTTGCTGTGCTACATTGCAGGCGCTGATCCATATATTGAGGACCAGCTTGGTGGACTGGCGCTGACCATCGACGGTCTCAAACGGCGCGACGCGCTAGTATTTGAGGTTGCGAAGGCACGTGGCATTCCGGTCATGGTCACGTACGCCGGCGGCTATGCGCGCGACGTGCAGGACACAGTCACAATTCATGTGAACACGGTGATTGCGGCAAAGGAAGTTTGGAGGAACTGA